>DATKNJ010000019.1:0-10793 GCA_035541395.1 Anaerolineales bacterium | reverse complement strand
TCCACACTGACGTTGGCTTTTTCATGCAGCGAAATTTGTCCATATTGATCCTCCGGCACATACACCGTGATCGTCAACTGGCTGATGTTCGCCATCGTGAAGGCTGAAGCTCCCGGCTGCACGAACTCCCCCGGCTCGATGTTCCTCGTCAGGATCACACCATCCATCGGCGCCTTCACCTCCAACTTCCCCATCTGCACATCGATCAAGTCCAAACTCGCCTGCGCCTGATCCACCGCCTGTTTCGCCTGATCCACTCCCGACTGCGCCTGCTTCAACTGGTTCTGTCCCACGATCACACTC
This sequence comes from Anaerolineales bacterium, assembly GCA_035541395.1. Classification (GTDB taxonomy): domain Bacteria; phylum Chloroflexota; class Anaerolineae; order Anaerolineales; family Villigracilaceae; genus JACPVF01. Next base: position 10,490 of record DATKNJ010000019.1, on the reverse strand, counting down.
GGCGATTGATCCCCCACCTGCAACGAGAACAACTTCTGGATCATCGCATAGTAGTTCTCCTGCGCAATCACCACCGCCGCTCTGGCCTTCAACACCTTCTGCGCCTGATCCGTGCTCAACAAGTCGTTGTACGCCTGCTCCGCATCCGTCAACTCCTGCGATGCCGCATTGTACGCATCCTGCCCTGCCTTCGACAGGTTCGCATCCTGCGGCAGTTTCTTCGCCACCCCAATCTTGATCTGGTAGCTCGGCGCATACGCCGGTAACGGCGGCAGGTCGATCTGATCCGGACTGATGCCTCCCGTGTTCTGTGCGATCCCGTACACCTGCTTCGTCACCAGATAGTTGAGGCGCGCCTGGTTTAGTCTCTGCTCGGCTTGCACGAACTGGGCATTGTTCAAATCGCTCACCACCTGGTTCAGGTCCTCCTGTGCGGCACTCAACTGCTTCTGGGCGGCATCCACATCCGCCTGCGCCGCAGTGATCTGCTCCGAAGTCGTGAAGTACCAGTCCGGCTGGTCGAAGTTGTCCTTCGTGAACCAGCTCTGCAGGCGTGCCTTCTCCGACTGGTTGAGGGCAGTGGCCAGGGTGATCTGGTATTGGGACTGGGCGGTGGTCAGGGCATCCTGGGCTGTTTGATAGGCAGCTTGGGCGGAATCCAGTCCGGCAGCGGCCTGGTCGCGTTGGGCTTGGAGCAGGGTATCGTCCAGTTTCAACAGGACATCTCCAGCTTTGACGGTCTGGCCTTCCTCGGCCAGCACTTCCGACACTTTCCCCGACAATTCCGGCGACACATTCACATCCACCGCCTCGATCGTCCCCGATGCTTGTAATGCGCCATTATTATTGCCGTTCATGGCGCGCATACCGTAATATCCGGCAATCAGCACCGCTATAACCATCACGACGATGATAAGAATTCTTCTATTCTTCATGTTAACTCCTCACGATAATTTGCTGCTACATTCGCTTTCTAAACACCAACACGCTCGCGGCGAAATAAGCGATACTTAGCACGACAAGAGGAAAAATGGATGACCACCACAGCAAGCTGGACCCAACCCCACGGACAATGATCGCGCGAGTGATGGTTAGATAATGGGTAACGGGAAGCAGTTCACTGTAAGCAAGAGACAACCATGGCATGTTGTCGCGCGGATACAGCAATCCGGACAGAATGATGGCCGGGATCAACACAATGAAAACAGCAAGATAGATCGCCTGCATCTGTGATTGCGCCAGATTGGAAATCAAAACTCCCATCCCCAGCGAGCCGACGATGAAGACCACACTTAGGCCAACCAGTTCCCAATAATTCCCAGCCACTGTGACACCAAAGAGCACTTGACCTAAAATCAGCAGAGCAAACAGATTGAATATACTCACTACCAAGTAGGGAATGATCTTTCCCAGCATCAGTTCCCACGGTTTGATTGATGTAACAATTAGTTGTTCCATCGTACCCTGTTCGCGCTCTTTGACGATTGCGAGGGCTGAGAGAAGCAGGGCTTGGACTTGCAAGATGATCGGAATCAGGCCGGGGATCATAAATAGCTTGCGATCCCCATTTGGGTTGTAGAGGGTCTTGACAAAGGTTTCAACAGGTAGGGTCAAGCTCAGGCCTCCGCCCATGCGCATGAGCCGATTGACTAAAATTTCCTCAGAGGCCATTTCCCCGATCGCACTTACTTTGAGTTGGATGGTCTGCACGTTTGTTGGATCTGCAGAACCATTAACGTAGAACTGGACGCTCGCTGTCTCGCCAGAATTGAGTTTGCGTCCAAAGTCTTCGGGGATGAGTAATCCTACTTGTACCTTTCCCGTGTCAATGAGCGACAGGAGTTCCGCCTCACTAGAGGCGTAATACATAACTTCAAAATCCTGGCTCACCGAGTAATTCTCAATGTACTGGCGACTCGCGGCAGTTTTTGATAAATCGACCACGGTGATTGGAATGTTGCTGCTCTCGCCTGAAATGCCATAGCCCAGCAAGATAAGTAGCAAAGCTGGCAAGAGCAGGATCAAGCCGAGTGTTCGCGGATCGCGCCAAATGTGATAGGCCTCTTTCCGCATGATGGTCCACATTCGTTCCATGAATTATTCTCCTGAGTCGCTCTTTGCAGAGGCCTGATGCTGCTCTACCATGTAGAGAAAAACATCCTCGAGGGAAGGTTGAATCGGCAGGCTGGAGCGGACGACAACGCCCGCTTCTCTCAATGTATCAAGCATATGTGATGCCTCTCCTGCATCGTTCAATAAGACGTGAAGTTGGGCGCCGTGGATAGTTGTTTCTATGATGCCGGGTAGATCGCTCAATGCCTGCACAGCCTCAGTCGGCTGTTCGCAGTCCACTTGCACCAGATAGCCGGGGACACGCGTTCGCAAGACATCCGGGCTTTCTAGTGCAATCAGTTCTCCCGCGTACATCATGCCTATTCGATTGCAATACTCTGCCTCGTCCATATAGTGAGTAGTCGCGAGAATACTTGTTCCTTGACCAGCCATCTGATAGATCAGATCCCAAAATTCGCGGCGAGAAACTGGGTCCACGCCTGCAGTTGCTTCATCCAGAAATAGCATGGGCGGCTCGTGCACGATGGCGCACGCGAGCGCCAAACGCTGCCTCCATCCGCCGGATAGATTCCGAGTCAACACTTTCTGATAATCAGTGAGACCGGATAGTTGAATGAGTTCGCTTATTCGCTGTGTGCGTTGAGCGTGCGGAACTGAGTAGATCGCGGCGTAAAACTCCAGGTTCTCAATCGGAGTGAGATCGCCATATAGGGCGAACTTCTGGGACATGTAGCCGATACGCTTCTTGATCTCCTCGGGCTGGCGGGCAACATCATATCCGAGGACTCTGGCTTGTCCATCAGTCGGCAGCAGAATCCCGCAGAGCATACGGATTGTGGTTGTCTTGCCCGCGCCATTTGGGCCGAGCAGGCCGAAGATCTCACCGCGTGGAATCGTGAAATTGAGTTGGCGAACTGCCACAAAGCCCCCAAAGCGGCGGCTCAAATCGTTTGTTTCCACTGCGTTGACAGTTTCGTTCATTGCTTGCCTCGCCGCTCTGAGATGAGATGAACGAACACATCTTCCATGCCCGGCCGCACCATTCGCAAGAAATCCACTTCCAGTTTTTCCTGGATGAAACGCTCGTTGAGCCTCTGCATGATTTGATCTGCCATTCCATTTTCTTTTGGAAGCGCCAGCCGCAGCCGATCACCAACCGGATGCCATTCCAGAATCCCGGGCATTTCGGTTACGACTCTTCGCATTTCTTTTCTAGGCCTCGCTTTAACATCCAGCACAAAAAAGGGAAGACTCGCCGACAGCATATCGGGCGACCCGCTGGTAAGCAGACTGCCTCCATATAACATGGCTACCTGATGGCAACGCTCGGCTTCATCCATATATGGCGTACTGAGAATGACCGTAACCCCTTGGTGGACAATGGTAGTCAGAATATTCCATAGTTCTCGCCGGGAAACGGGATCGACGCCAGTGGTAGGTTCGTCCAAGAGAAGGACTTGCGGAGAATGAACCATGGCACAAGCCAGCGCCAGCTTCTTTTTCATTCCGCCCGAGAGTTTGCCAGCGCGTCGTGTGTGGAACGATTCCAAGCGTGTGAAAGATAGCATCTCAGCGATGCGCTTTTTCTTGAGTTCGGTTGGCATCATATGGATGCTCGCAAAGAACTCCAGATTCTCCTGCACACTCAAGTCTGAGTACAGACTGAAATTCTGGGGCATGTAACCAATCAGTTCGCGGATTTGTTCAACTTCCTTCACCATGTCATGACCAGCGATTTTCACGGTTCCCTTTTTGGGCTCCAGAACCGAAGCCAGCATGCGCAGCGTAGTGCTCTTTCCAGCTCCATCGGGTCCAACGAGACCGAAGAGCTGACCTTCATAGACCTGCAGGTCCAAGTCATGGACAGATGGCGATGCAGTTTTCGGAAACTGCATCTCTAAGCCGCGGGCATCAATCAAGAGTTCCATAGCATAATTCTCGATACTCATTGTAGGGGATTGTTTGAAGCATCGGAAGTTGACGAGTCACATGAGTGCCGGTGATACGCGTCATCAACATGATTGACATGCGTCAACACTTGTTGCCTGAGTATATGTAGGCCTAATTGGCTATGGTAAGATGAGTTATGCCTCAGGAGATCGAACCGGGCCTGTTGCGCGCGTTTCGCTATTTTGCGCTTGTGGCCTTGTGCTACTATGCGGCGTTGATCCTATATACTCTGGCGCAAACTCCCCAAGGATTGGCATCGATCCAAATCCAGTGGTACGTGAACTTTACCGGTACCCTAGTGTTGTTTATTTATCTTTCTCTGCCTACGCTGCAAGCGCGCCTAAAAAAGTTTTACTTGCCGATTGCGCTCACCATGTCGGCAGGGATTCCAGTTCTGAGCAGCCTGATATTCTTGACGCCTCGCGCCACGATTCCGGATCTCACCACCGAACCATTTTGGTTGCTGTTCCCTAATTTGCTTGTGACAGTAGTGCTGCTTGCCTGGCAATATTCATTCGGTGCGGTGCTCGCTTTCACCATAGCGGCTGCCATTATGGAGGAGCTTACTATCTATTTGTTGATTGGCAAGATTGACAGTCAGACTCTCCCGATCCTCGGCCTTCCTCTTGTACGTGCATTTACATTTGGCTTGGTCGGTGAGATCGTTTCGCGCATGGTTGCCATCCAAAGAGTACAGCGCCGCGAGTTGATCCGTGCCAACGTCCGGTTGATTGAGAACTCGAAGACCGCCGAAGAATTGACATTGAGTCGCGAGCGAAATCGTCTGGCGCGTGAACTGCACGACACGCTGGCGCACACGTTGAGCAGTCAGGCTGTCAATCTGGAGGCAATCAAACTGAATTTGGAACCGGGTCAGGTCGAAGTTGCAGCTATGTTGGATCAAGCCCTAAAAACAACTCGGGATGGACTTACCGATGTACGCCGGGCGCTCAAGGATTTGCGCTCAAAGCCATTGGAAGATTTGGGATTAGCTTTAGCGATTCGCAACCTGACTACGGAGGCTGCTGCTCGGGCAAATTTCTCTCTCAACTTGGAAATCTCTGAACATCTTGGGAATTTGGATGATGAGGTGGAGCACGTTATTTATCGTATTGCTCAGGAGGCGTTAGCCAATATTGTGCGACATGCTGAGGCAAATATGGTCAGCCTGCGACTGACTCTCGAACAAGGCTGCCTCAGTATGATTATCAAAGACAATGGCAGGGGAGTTAACCTCGCGGATATAGACTTTGAATCTAGCCACGGGTTGAGGGGCATGAAAGAACGGGCGAAAATGGTCCAAGGGGATCTCGAATTGACGAGTCGCGTTGGGGAGGGCACGACCGTTAGTTTTACGTTGGAGGTAGACGATGATTAGAGTGCTAGTCTGCGATGATCAAGCCATCGTCTGCGAGGGCTTGACGAAAATTCTGGCGACAGATTCCGAACTTGAAGTCGTTGGTACGGCACAGGACGGCGCGGAGGCTTTATTAGCAGTCAAGGAATTTCATCCCGATATAGTTTTAATGGATTTGAAGATGCCGGGCATGAATGGCATCATGGCAACGAGAAAGATCCACGATAACTTTCCGTCAACCGCCGTGCTTGTGCTGACCACGTATGATGACGATGAATGGGTCTTCGATGCTTTGCATAGCGGGGCTTCTGGTTATCTATTGAAAGATACGCCACCCAAGGATTTGATCACGGCGATCAAAGGCACACTGTCCGACAAAACGTTTTTGGATCCGTTAGTTGCTGGCAAGATTCTCAATGATTATCAGAAGCGACCGGCCATCGCGCCGCATCCGACACAGTTCCGAATCAGTGAGCGCGAGCAACAACTCCTCAAACTCCTGGCTTGCGGACTAAGCAATACTGAGATTGCCCAACAGCTTTATCTGAGCGAAGGGACAGTTCGTAACTACAGCAGTGAATTGTTCAAGAAACTTGGTGTGTCAGACCGAACGCAGGCGGTTGTGACCGCGCTGCGTTACGGATTGGTCAGCCTCAATGATATTTGAGGCGTTTTTTATTGGCATCTAATGCTTATTAATAAGTGAGCGAGCTTGAAAAGCGATAGGAATTCAGCAAAGGCGCTACCAAGAAATCATTTCAAATAATTGATCTTTTTTAACCCGGATATGGAGATGAAGGGATTCCGCAGTGCTGCGGATGTGGTTAGCGATGCGAACATGTCATCGTGTGTTGATACTGGTGCACATAACGGCAGATTTTGTGCGGTTTATATATTTGTATGAGTCTGTTCATAAATCTATAAACGAATGAACGGGATTTTCCAGCTTTTGTTAGTCCAAATGGCTATTGACTTGACCTCCTCAAAATTGTAAACTTCACCATCGCCAAGTCAGAGGAATCGAGGAGCAACGGATATGGCCACAAAGTCATCAGCCGTAAAAAAGGTTATTAAAAGGCCGGCGGGGAAAAAGGGGATAAAGGTAGCATCAAAAGCAAAAACTGAAAAAAAGAGCTCTTATCGTTCAGAGACAAAGCAAGCTGCGCGGCGCAAAGACCAGGATGTGGCGTTGGAGAACGCACGTCTCTTCAACGAGACTCAACGGCTGCTCAAAGAAACCGAGGAACGCAATGCGGAACTGGCCATCATCAACAGCGTGCAGGAAGGGTTGGCCTCCAGGCTGGAGATGCAAGCCATCTATGACCTGATCGGTAACAAGATACAGGAAATCTTTGATGCCCAGGTGGTTTTGATCGTCACACTTGATAAAACCGGAGAACTCGCACAATTTCCGTATGCCATTGAAAAAGGGGAACGGTTATTCATTAATCCAAGGCTTGTCTCTGGGATTTCCGGCTATATCTTTAGGACAGGGCAGTCGGTCATGATCAATGAAAACCTCCCCGAAAGGGAGGCGGAAATTTTAGGCAGACAATCGCAGGTTATCGCAGGGGAGGATATTAAATCCCGGTTGGATGTGCCGATGATAGTGAGCAAGGAAGTCAAAGGTGTAATCTCGCTTCAAAACGTGGACCGTGAGCATGCTTTCACCGAATCGGACCTGCGCCTGCTGACAACGCTCGCCAACTCGATGAGTGTCGCGCTCGAGAACGCGCGCCTCTTCGACGAGACTCAGCGGCTGCTCAAAGAGACCGAGCAACGCGCCGCCGAATTGGCCATCATCAATAGTGTGCAGGAAGGGCTGGCCTCCAAGCTGGACATGCAGTCCATTTATGATTTGGTCGGCGACAAAATTCAAAACATGTTTAACGCGCAGTCGGTTCTGATCAGTTCGTTCGATCACGAGAAACAGGTCTCGCGATTGGATTATGGTTTTGAAAATGGAAAGCGCATTGTTGATGATGAACTGTTGCCGTTAAGCCCGCTTAACCACCACTTGATCAAAACCCGCCAGCCTGTGGTGATCAATGAAAATTCTACGGAAGAATCGAAACGATATGGCTTGAAAACCGTTGAAGGAACCATGGCACCAAAGTCCCTGATCTTCGTGCCATTTGGGACAGGAGCACAAGTCAACGGTTATTTCAGCTTGCAAAATTTTGACCGTGAAAATGCTTTTACAGAATCGGATGTGCGCCTGTTGCAGACATTGGCAGGAAGTATGGGCATCGCGCTCGAAAATGCGCGTCTTTTCAATGCCGAGCAGCAACGCGCCGCGGAGCTCTCTGCCATCAGCACAGTGAGTCAGGCATTAGTGGCGGAAACAGAATTGGATAACATGATCCAGCTCATCGGGAGTCAGATGCGGGAAATCTTCGAAGCGGATATCGTTTATCTCGCGCTGCTCGATTCGCAGACCAATCTCATCCATTTCCCATACCAATTTGGTGAAGAGTTCGATTCGATCAAACTTGGCGAAGGACTGACGAGCAAGATCATCCAAACCGGCGAGCCTTTGCTCATCAACAAAGATATTGGCGAACGCCGTAAACAATTGGGCACAACGTTGATCGGGAAAGAGGCGCTTTGTTATTTGGGTGTGCCGATCAAATCGGGCAAAGAGACCATCGGTGTCTTGAGCGTACAAAGCACCACTGAAGAGGAGGTGTTCAATGCCGATGACTTGCGCTTGCTGACAACCATCGCCGCCAACGCGGGTTCGGCGATTCACACCGCGCAGTTACACGCTGAAACACAACGCCGCGCGCGTGAGATGGCGACTCTGGCGGAAATTGGAAATGATATCGCTGCCTCGCGCGACCTAGAACCTGTCCTCGAACGAATTGCCTCACACGCCAAAAATATTTTACGCGTGCGCGACATCGCCATTTATCTGCGTGAACCCGATAGCGATATCTTCCGAGCTGTGGTGGCATTGGGAATGTACGTAGAAGAGATCAAAGCATCCACAGTTGCCTTTGGCCGCGGCATAACAGGAAATATTGCTCAAACTGGTATTGCCGAATTTGTGAACCGCCCACACAATGACCCTCGCAGCTTTCACATTCCCGGAACTCCTGAAGAAGGTGAAGAGGAGGAAGGGCTGATGTCTGCGCCGTTGATCTCGCGCGGACAAACGATTGGCATTCTAACTGTTTGGCGGCCCTGGGCAGATGCGCTGTTCACGCAAGCCGATTTGGATTTCCTTGTGAGCGTTGCGCGTCAGACCGCCATTGCCATCGAAAGCGCGCGCTTATATCTCGAAACACAACGCCGCGCCAAGGAAATGTCTGTTCTGGTGGATGTGGGACGCGATATCTCATCTTCCTTGGACGCTTCCACAGTATTGGAAGGGATTGCATCGCACGCCAAAGATTTGTTGAATGGTGACTTAAGCGCGCTCTTTCTCCCCGAAGGCGATGGAAGAACATTCCGCGCCATTGCGGCCGTTGGTATAGAGGCGGAGAACGTACGCAACGATACGATTAATTTGGGTGAAGGCATTCTGGGAAACATTGCCAAAAACAAAATGGGTGAGATCGTGAATGATGTCGATAATGACCCGCGCGCTATCACCATCGCTGGAACGGAAATATCCACCGACGAACATCTAATGGCCGTGCCGCTGATGGCCAATGACGAATTGAAAGGCCTGATGGCGGTCTGGCGCTCGGGCCGCGGTAAGGAATATACCGATACTGAATTGGAGTTCCTAAATAACCTGTCACGTCAGGCGGTCATTGCGTTGCAAAATGCACAGTTATTTACTGAGGCACAACAAGCCAAAGCGCTTGCTGAACAAGCCAACGAAGCCAAGAGTTCCTTCCTTGCCACGATGAGTCACGAAATCCGCACACCGATGAATGCGGTCATCGGCATGAGCGGTTTGCTGATGGATACACCTCTCAATAAAGAACAACGCGATTACGCGGAAACCATACGCAATTCGGGTGATGCCCTGCTGGCCATCATCAATGACATCCTCGACTTTAGCAAGATCGAAGCGGGTAAGATGGATGTGGAAGCCCAACCCTTCGACTTGCGCGAATGCGTCGAATCCGCACTGGACCTGACAGCTGGTCGCGCCATCGAAAAGGGACTCGACATTGCTTACATCATGGACGACGATGTTCCGGCTGGAATCAAAAGCGATGTAACCAGATTGCGACAAATATTGATCAATTTGCTTAGCAATGCAGTCAAGTTCACGGAAAAGGGGGAGGTGGTGCTCAGTGTCAAAAAGGGGAAGGCGAAAAACGAATTGCTGTTTGCAGTCCGCGATACGGGCATTGGCATTTCAGCGAGTCACAGGGAACGCCTCTTCCAATCCTTTTCACAGGCCGATTCATCCACCACGCGCAAATTCGGTGGCACAGGTCTGGGCCTTGCCATCAGCAAACGTCTCGCCGAAATGATGGGTGGTGAGATGCGTGCCGAAAGCGAAGGGCTTGGCACGGGCTCAAAATTTATCTTCACTATCAAAGCTGCGCCTGCCGAAATCCCCGAGCGCAAGACTGCCCGCGATATCAAAGGCATCCAGTCCGCGCTGCAAGGGAAGCAGGTATTGATTGTGGATGATAATGCCACCAACCGTCGCATCCTAAAACTGCAGACTGAAAAGTGGGGCATGACTGCACGCGAAACAGAACTCCCGCGCGAAGCCTTGGGATGGCTTCAAAACGGCGAGCATTTCGACCTCATCATCACCGACATGCACATGCCCGAACTCGATGGACTTATGCTCACACGCGAGATTCGTAAATTGCGAGATGATAAAGCGTTACCGATCATCTTGCTGACTTCATTGGGCCGCCACGAACTTGGCGCTGAAGAGTTGAACTTTTCTGCTTACTTGACCAAACCGCTTAAGCCCTCGGCTCTTTACGATGCTCTGGCTGGCATCTTCGCAAGGAGCCTCGTCTCCCCGAAACCCGAATCTGCCAAACCCGTTATGGACGCGGAGATGGCGCAGCATCATCCTTTGCGCATTCTGCTGGCGGAGGATAATCAGGTCAACCAGAAACTTGCCCTGCGCATCCTCGATCAAATGGGTTATCGCGCCGATATCGCCTCGAATGGCATGGAAGCC
>DATKNJ010000018.1:0-5023 GCA_035541395.1 Anaerolineales bacterium | reverse complement strand
TGAATCCCGCCAAATGAGATTCGGACTCCACCAGAGCCATCGCGCGTCCCCCCAGCACAAACGACGGTCGCACTAAAACCGGATAACCGATTTGCTGCGCGACTTCACGTGCTTCCTCGAGCGAACGCGCAATTCCGTTTTCAGGTTGCGGAATGTCCAACTCTTTGAGCAGCTTCGCAAACTCTTCGCGATCTTCCGAGAGTTGAATCGCATGCGGCGATGTGCCTAAAATCTTCACGCCTGCTGCTTCGAGTCCCGCCGCGAGATTCAATGGAGTTTGTCCGCCAAACTGCACGATCACGCCGATAGGCTGCTCTCTATCGATCACATTCAACACATGTTCAAGAGTCAACGGTTCAAAGTACAAACGGTCGGCGGTATCGTAATCGGTTGAAACCGTTTCGGGATTGCAGTTGTACATGATGGTTTCAAATCCCATCTCTGACAAAGCAAACGCAGCCTGACAGCAGCAATAATCAAACTCAATTCCCTGGCCGATGCGATTCGGTCCGCCGCCGAGAATCAAAATCTTTTGTTTATTCGTTGGTCGTGATTCATCGTCTATCTCGTACGCACTGTAAAGATAAGGCGTCTGCGCTTCAAATTCCGCGGCGCAGGTATCGACTCGCTGAAACGTAGGCATTATTCCTAATGATTTACGGAATTTGCGGAATGAAGAATGATGGATAAAGGATGAGAAATGAAGAATCCGCTCCAGATACGAATCAGCAAAGCCAAGTTGTTTTGCTTCACGCAACAACGATTTGAATTCCGCATTTTGTATTCTTCCTTCCGCATTTGTAAATTCTACAATCCGCATTTTGCATTCCGCGATCATTTGCATTTGAGCAAGAAACCATAAATCATAATTGGTTCTTTCCGCGACCTCATGAATATCTACATTATCTTCAATGGCGCGATAAACTTTAAATAACCTGTCCGAAGTTGGCATGGAAAGTTCTTCCAACTTATAAGCAGCTGGTTGTCGGTTCGCACCGCTTCCATCCAAAAAATCCATTTCGATTTCAAGCGATTGAACTGCCTTCAACAGCGACTCGGGAAACGTCCGCCCTAACGCCATCACTTCGCCAACGGATTTCATCTGCGGCCCGAGAGTTGGATCGACGCCGGGGAATTTCTCGAATGCCCAACGCGGAATTTTGGTCACCACATAATCGAGCGACGGTTCAAACGCGGCTTTGGTTTGCTTGGTGATGTCATTCGTAATTTCATCGAGCGTATATCCCACCGCAACCAGCGCCGCCAACTTGGCAATCGGAAAACCTGTTGCTTTCGATGCCAGTGCCGATGAACGACTGACGCGCGGATTCATTTCGATGACAATAACTCGTCCGGTTTTGGGATCGACGCCAAATTGGACGTTCGAGCCGCCCGTTTCCACGCCGACAACTGTCAGCACGCGATGAGCGAGATCGCGCAAAATTTGATATTCACGATCTGTGAGCGTTTGCGCAGGTGCAACCGTGATGCTATCGCCAGTATGCACGCCCATTGGATCGAGGTTTTCAATCGAGCACACGACGACAAAATTATCAGCCTTGTCGCGCATTACTTCAAGTTCGTATTCCTTCCAGCCTAAAACAGATTCTTCCAACCATGCCTGACCAATTGGCGATTCGGAAATCGCCTTGCGAACGGCTTCTTCCAACTCATCCGATTGATAAACCCACGAGGCGCCCGTGCCACCCATCGCAAACGAAGCGCGCACAAGAACGGGATAGCCAGTTTGTTTGACGAGTTCTTCCGCTTCTTTCAGCGAATATGCCGCTCCCCCGCGCGGAACAGAGATGCTGTTTTTCTGCATCGTCTCGCGGAAAAGCAGACGATCTTCCGCGGTTTTGATGGCGTTTAGTTTCGCGCCGATCAGTTGTACGCCATATTTTTCGAGCACACCGTTTTCGCTGAGAGCCAGCGCGAGATTCAAACCCGTTTGACCTCCAACAGTAGGAAGCATGGCATCAGGTTTCTCTTGTGCAATGATGGTTTCCAACGCTTCGGGTGTAAGCGGCTCGATATAAGTCGCGTCCGCAATTTCGGGGTCAGTCATGATCGTGGCCGGATTCGAGTTGACCAGCACAACGCGGTATCCTTCCGCCTTCAAAGCTTTGACCGCTTGTGTGCCAGAATAGTCAAACTCCGCGGCCTGACCAATAACAATAGCACCGGAACCCGGAATAAGAATCGTATGAATATCTGTGCGCTTCATGTTATTTATTCCCAATCAGTTTAAAAAAATCGCTAAATATGTCGTGCGCATCATGCGGACCCGGCGAGGCCTCCGGATGAAACTGCACACTAATCACCGGCTTGTTTTTCATGCGTAAACCTTCGAGCGAGTCATCGTTTAAACTTTTATACGTGACCTCAACTTCGTCTGTGTTCAAATTGCCTTCAGTCACACAATAATTGTGATTCTGCGCGGTGATGAGCACTTCGCCGCTTGACAAATATTGCACAGGATGATTTCCGCCATGATGACCGAATTTGAGTTTATGTGTATCTGCACCAAGTGCGCGACCGATTAATTGATGTCCAAGGCAAATGCCAAAAATTGGAATCCCGCTTTCGATGAGTCCGCTCACCGCTTCAACAGCATAAGGCAACCCCGCGGGATCGCCAGGACCATTGGATAAAAAGACTCCATCAGGCTTCATTTCTAATACTGCATAGAAAGTTGTGTCCGCAGGGACGACAGTCACATTCGCGCCGTAAGATGAAAGATGACGAAGGATATTCTCTTTGATACCAAAATCATAAGCAACAATAGACCACGGACGATTGACCATAGACCGTCCATCATCCGTTGCCAACTGTCCTCGGTTCCTCATCCATTTACTGCCCTCATCATCCATCCAATGATATGGTTCTTCACAGGTCACTTCTTTCACCATGTCGCGGCCATCAAGTCCTTCCCACTCGCGCACCATTTTTAGCAATTCATCCGCAGATGTTCCCTTTGTCGATATCGCCGCCTTCTGCGTGCCGCCATCGCGCAATTTGCGCGTCAGCCAGCGCGTATCCACGCCGCTGATTCCAGGAACGCCATGCTGCTCAAGCCATTCAGATAAAGAAAGTGCCGAACGCCAGTTCGACACTACAGGACTGAGGGAACGAATCACCGCTGCAGAAACCTGTGGCTTGGCGGACTCATCGTCCTCCAAATTGATTCCCACATTGCCGATATGCGAAACCGTAAACAACACACCTTGTCCGCGATACGACGGATCGGTCAAAATTTCCTGATAGCCGGTCATGCTGGTATTGAAGACCAACTCGAACACAGCATCGGCTTCAGCGCCAAACGCCGCGCCTTCCAAAATCGTTCCATCCTCTAAAGCAAGCGTAGCAATCTTCACTGCAATCCCTTCATTTAAAATGTCTCTCGATATTTCCTGTCTAAACAATTTAACTTCAAAAAAGTTACTCGATCACTGTGCCATTTCCATTCAAAGCCAATGAGAGCGGTCTTTCGATTCGACCATCCGCGATAATGATTCGACTCACGCCGCCCTTCAACGCTTCCTCCGCGCCGAGGACTTTTTTCTTCATGCGGCCTTGTGCCGCCTCTAACGCCGCCGACAGTTGACTCTGCGGCAGTTGCCGAATGACAGTGGACTCGTCTGGAAAATTTTTCATCAGCCCGGGCACCGCCGTTAGCAGAATCAGCGCCTCCGCTTTGAGCGCGGACGCAACCATTGCTGCGGCGCGATCCGCGTCCACGTTGAGTGCCTCACCTTTTTCGCTGACGGCTACTGGCGCAATCACCGGTAAATAACCAGCATCCAACAACAAACGCAACAAATCACTATTGACAGTTTCGATCTTGCCGGTGAAGTCATCGCGGATGATTTTGCGCTTTCCATTCTCCACGCTTTGAATGGACTCTTTGCGCGTCGCTTGCAAAACTTTGCCATCCAAACCTGATAAGCCAAACGCGTTGACTCCCAACATTTGCAATTGTTCGGTCAGCAGCGAATTAACTTTGCCATTCACCGCCATCAAAAAGATCTCAAGCGTTTTGCGATCAGTATAGCGCGAGGTGTAACCCGAAGGAGAAGTAATGAATTTCGGCGGCGCGCCTAAAGACTCGCCCAACGCGTTGGCTTCTGCCGAACCGCCATGCACAAAGACCAAACGTTTTCCCAGCTTCAACAACTCTGCAGCATCCGCGCAGATCGCGGAAAAGTCTACGCCTTCTGTACCGCCGAGTTTTACCACAGTGATTTCCATAATTCCGCATTCATCATTCTGCATTTATATCGGATGCAACCCCGGAAACTCCAACCCAGTCGTTTCATCCAAGCCAAGCATCAGATTCATGCACTGCACTGCTGAACCAGCCGCGCCTTTCATCAGATTATCGATGGCGCACATGGATATAACGTGACCGTTGCTTTCGTCCAGGTCAAAGCCCAAATCCGCGTAATTCGAGCCAGCCAAAATCTTCGGCTCGGGGACGCGATAGATTCCGCGTTGTTCTTTCACGATGCGCAGAAACGGATTCTCATTAGCCGCGGCGCGATAAGCTTTCCACAAATCTTTCATCGCCACGCCTTGTTTTACTTTTGCGTGTGCTGTCGCCAACACGCCGCGCACCAAATCCACGGCAGTCATCGTCAATGAGACATTTTGTACGCCCATCTCCTGAATCACTTCGGCAGTATGACGATGCCCAAAGGGAGAAAACGTCCGTATCACGGAAGCACGTTCCGGGTGGTGTGAACCGGAGTTCTCATCCGCGCCGCCTTCGGAAGAACCCACTTTGATCTCGATAATGATCGGGGCAGATAAGTCCAACAAATCCGCTTTGATGAGCGGAAGCAACGCCAGATTGCTGGCCGTTGCATTGCATCCCACGCCGCTGACGTAATCCGCGTTCGTCATTTCAGCGCGATGCAATTCCGGCAAACCATACACAAACTTGTTCAACCACTCCGGCGCGGCATGTTTTTCGCCATACCATTGTTCATAAAACGCCGCGTCGTGCAGACGAAAATCTGCG
>DATKNJ010000017.1:0-5081 GCA_035541395.1 Anaerolineales bacterium | reverse complement strand
GAAGTGGTCTCGCAGTTGATTGATGGCACGTTCCCAGATATTCAACAGATCATTCCGCGCAATTACAAGTCGCGTACACTGGTTTCCACGACGTCCATGCTCAAAGCTTGCAAACAAGCCGAGATTTTCGCACGCGAAGGTTCGAACGTGGCGCGGCTCGACATCAAATCGGCGCAAAGTGAAATGCAGCCCAGCGAAGTGGAAATTTCGGCGACCTCTGAAGAGACCGGCAAAAATGAAACGATTGTCGAAGCAACAGTGGATGGCAGTGGAATGTTGATCGCGTTCAACGTCAAGTTCTTGCGCGAGGCATTGGAAGTGATCAAGACTCCGAATGTCGCGCTCGAAACATCCGGCCCGAACGCGCCGGGCGTGGTCCGGCCGGTGGGCGATGAGGACTTCATCCAAGTCATCATGCCGATGCATCTCGGTTAGAAAATCAGCGACGGGCGCAAGCCCGTCGCTTTTTATTGTGGGGAAATTTTATAAACTGTGAAACGTTTGTTATCGAATACGCTTTGCAACGATACATTCGAGCAACTCGTTACATCCTCAATCTGTCCGTTATCACTTTGTTTTTCATTGATGACTACATAACTACCTTTGCTTAAGTCAGCGCAGTTTTGCGTCATAAACGAGTCGCGGTCCGTGAACAATCGCAAGGCACGCGGCTTGAAGAAAACGATTACACTGTTCGCTGGCGTTTGCTCACGTACAAAATTGAACATTTCCGTGCTAACCGAATCAAATGGCCCGTTGATGTCGCGTCCGTTTTGGAGATTGACCCAACCAATTCGCGCCGAGACAAATAAAGACAGAATGATTAACGCTCCCGCTAGGCCGACAGTTGCCCACCGCGCAACGGACGCGGCTTTGGCCGATAGTTTTTGTAAAACAAACTGTAATCCATCCGCCATAATCAACAGAAACAGCGGCAGGACCGGGAAGATGAATCGCAGGCCTTGAGTCTCCGGCCAACTGATAAACAAACCGAGAGTCAAAACGATATAAGACAGGAAAACAAGATTCCTGCGAAAGTTTTTAATCAGACCTACAAAAAATAAAATCGCTGCGATTGCAAAGAAAAGCATGCCCAAAGGGATGTCTTTGAAGAAGTCGGCAGGCAAGATTAAGTAATACCAAAAATTGGCGATCAAATGCTGAGGCGAGAATAGCAAAGAATAATGGCTGAGATAAGATTCCTGTCCGGCGGGCAAAAACACATAGAGTGCGCCTGTCAGAACGCCGAAAATAATATAAGGCAAAAGAATCACAAACCAATTTGCACGAATTTCTTTCCGAGAACGAAAGTGAAGAAGCTGAGCAATCGCGAGTGGCCCGAGTAAAAGCAATCCATTGGTGCGAATAGTGAAGGATGTAAAGATCGCTGGGCCGATGAAGATCAAACGCCAACGCGATGTTTTAGCTTCGTTAGGCCAAACCCATTGTTCAATCAATAGCAACGCGAGGGTGGAAAAAAATAAAAAGGGAATGTCGGAAAGAATCAAGTCATGGGCTTGAAGCAGCGCGGGATTGAAAGCCAGGATCGCTGTCAGAAACAATGACCAGCTCGGAGTGAGTCGGAGACGAGCTAATCGGTAGAAAACGATCAAGAAGAAGAAAAAGAATAAGGTGTTGATCAATTTAAGAGCCAGAACTTTTAATCCAAAAATAGCAAGCACTGGTGCAAGCAAAACTGGGAATCCCCATGGATACGCAATCGGGCCGGGCGGATACGAAGATTGTTGGACAGTGAAAGTGTTGTGCTGGATAAACTCGCTTGTGGTGCCATGCAATAAACTTTGCGCCTGCATGATGTAGGACGCGAAGTCATCCCACCAAAAATGGCCGCGCGTAAGGAGTGCGGCACTTAAGATCGGAGATACAAATAGAATGAAACCAAGAAAAATGGTTTCGGATTTTTTCATGACGATAGAATTTTACTCTTGAAAACGAAAAGAACAAATGTTCTATTTTATATTGAACAAAAATGGCCGCAACGCGCGGCCATTTTTGTAGTCCTCGTTTCATTCACACTATTCTAGACCGAGGTCACCTGTTCGTCTTGTGTAGATGTTAATTGTGGGAACTTTGGCCTGAACGCAAAAAGTATGCCAAGACTCAGAATACCAAAGATAGTAACAATGCCTTCGATCTTTATCATCCCGATGGCTGGCAATAGATATACTGTCAAACCGTCTACTAACGAATGCCATAATAAAGCAAACCAGAACCAACCGGATTGTTTCTTCAGGACACTATAGAGAACCATCACAGATAAAGACAAATGTAAGCTAATCGCAAAGACACGTTCTACTAATCCCAAGATCGCGACATAGTATGGAACTGACCAATACGCAGTAACTTGTTGCTTCAACGTCATGATTTGTTCGGCAGAGATGGGCAACTTGGATATGTCAACGTTTCGCAACACGATCATGTTGATAAATCCCGCAGCGGCTGCCAAACCAAGAATGATGGCCTCGGTCCCGCCATGACCCAACCCAATGAATAGGCCTTCATTCCATGTGTGCGTTTGCTTAAGGAAGAATTTGAATAAAATAAAACGAGCTGTCTCTTCAAAGATGCCCGCCAGTAAACCGAGCAACACTGCATTGAAGGTGGTACTCCATGCTGCTGGAGGCGAAGGGAGAGTCCCGTTTTTAAACAGGGCGGTAAGCCCGGTTAATAACGGGATATGTAGAACTTGCGATGCGATGAAAGTCAGACCGCCAGCGAGGAATAACTTCCAAGACAGCTTAAATTTCCTCGCCAGATAGATTCCTAACAGAACGGGCAGGGCAATCATACCCAGGAAGTTAATAACGTAAATGGTTTCAAGCATAAATCACACCCTCTATATTTGTGGCATGGAGCGCTGCCTGCGGGCACGCTCTGTCAATGGGCGTTTGGCTACAATCGTAACTTTGCCACTGCCTTCCGGTGTGTACACGTGAGTCACTTCCCAGCCTTCTTCGCCCCATTCGTTTAATGTAGCTTCGATGTTTTCGTCTCTGGTGCCGAACATGCTACCGATGGTCTGGACTCGATATTCCCATTGTTTGATTTCTTCCGCCATTTTTATCCTTTCAAAGCTTCGCTAAAGAAGTATTGCCTTCGCGTTTCATGTGAAACTTGTTGATCTTATAGCTTGGTCTCTTCAACATACAAAAAGTACGAGTAGAGAACAAGGGAAAGCGAGGACGCGATGAGTGGAATGAAGATAAACAAGAATGCGATTGTTCCGCCGAACAATCCGCCGATCATCGCCAGGATTCCTGAACCGATGAACAGTTTGCTGCCCAAGCCGTGAGTCTTATCCCAAACGGTATCGCTGCTCAAGGTCCACGGCGTGCGGATGCCGATAAAGAAGTTGCGTTTGGCCTTGGTCAACAGGTATCCTACGAAGATAAATAACAAGCCCATGGCCGGAAGCAAGGCTGTGCTGATGTGAAAACTATTGAAGCCGAGATTCCAGAAAATAGTCAATATATGTATATAAACCATAAATATGACCATCAGCAGGATAAATAAATTGAAGGCGCTGCGGAATTGGGCGATGTTTGCTTTCAACGGATCAATCGCGGGAATGAGTAGAAACAGTCCCACAAGTAAAACGGTGATGATTGGCATCAGGAACGCGCCCCAGAAACGGGACATATGACCGTTCACTTGATCGTTTACATCCCAATGCGATGCCATTTGTTGCGGCAATTGATTATAAACAGACAGACTAAAAACCACTGCCACCAGAATCAACACGAGCGTTATTGTCAGAGTTGTTTTCGTAGACATGATATTTTCCCTTTCAAAAATCGTTTCACGTGAAACCGGCATGGCGGAGCCGGTTGACTCCGCCGCCCGATTTACTCTTTGTGGTTTTTGGGCGCGTTGTTCTGCGCCAGCGAGACCATACCACTCAAACCGCCGAGGTTCATCGTATCAATGGCAGAAGAAGGAACGATTACCAGCGCGCCCTTTTCTTTCAATCCTTCAAAGAGCATGTTCATAGCTCGCAAGTGCAAGGCTGTCGGGTTATCCATGTAAGCTTGAGATGCCTCTGAGAAAGAAGTCGCGATCTGTTTTTCGGATTCGCCCAGGATGACGCGCGCCTGGCGTTCACGTTCGGCTTGCGCCTGGCGAGACATGGCATCTTCCAGGTCCGGCGGGATAACAATGTCGCGGATCTCAACGGATTGAACGGTCACACCCCAAGGTGTGGTGCGCTCATCGATTACTTGCTGCAATTCCTTGTCAATTACGCTGCGGCCGACCAAAATATCAGCCAACATCATGCGGCCAGTGATATCGCGCAGAGCAGTTTGTGCAGCCCAGTCCACGGCTGAATGATAGTTTTCGACCTCCAGCGCCGCTTTCTCTGCATCCCAGACAACCCAAAACAAAACCGCATCTACGTCCACGGGGACCGTATCTTTCGTCAGAGTTTTTTGCGCAGCGAAAGGCGTTACCATCACGCGGTGGTCGATCCAGCTTGGAATATTGTCAATGATCGGGATGATCCAGAACATGCCGGGGCCGGCCAGTTTGTAGAATTTGCCAAGGCGCAGGACAACAGCCTTTTCCCATTGAGCCGCCACTTTAAGGGCAAACAGGATATAGATCCCGATGAGAAGCGTAATGGTCGTGTAAAACCCGATTATCGCATCCGAGAGATGCCCATCCATAAAAATTGTGCCCAGTGTACTTGCAAGTAAGAACAGACCAAATAGCGCTCCGGCAATTGGCGGGATATGTTGATCTGCTTTGGAAGTTCGCAAACCTTTCAGAATATTTTTATTTTTTACGTTCATAGCATTCTCCTTATTCAAGACTTTCGTCCGCTTCTTTCTGGACCTTCAATTGATTTTGCAACTCGCGCATGATTTCCTCTAATGAGAAGCCGAGACGAGTTGCTTCACTGGCATAGCGACGTGCTAACGCTTGCAGCGACTCGCGACGCATGCGTTCTGTGATCTCTGGCGGCGGCCTCATCATGATATACGTGCCGCGGCCTTGTTGGGTGGAGATGATTCCTGTTTCATCCAGCAGGCGATATGCCCGCGCCACCGTATTGAAATTAA
>DATKNJ010000016.1:0-8564 GCA_035541395.1 Anaerolineales bacterium | reverse complement strand
TTGGCCGCGGATTGGAAATGTTTGGCGGCAGTTCAAAAAAGAAAAGCCGCGTGAAGATGGGCCAACAATCCTCTGCGAGCTCATCGGCCAAAGGACGAGTGCGATTAAAGTAAACAAAAAAACCAGGTTTCATAGAAACCTGGTTTTTTTGTCACCATTACAAACTAGTTGGCAAGCGACATCTTGCGAATTACCATAACCACTTTGCCGTTAATTTCCACGGGTTTAGTCTTTGGCACATAGATCGGATCCATGGTCGGATTGGCGGGCTGGAGGCGATAGCGGTCTTTTTCCTTGAAGAAGTATTTGAGCGTGTATTCATCATCGACGCGCACTGCCACCATTTCGCCATTGCGGGCTTCTGCGGCGGGCTTCATTACAACGATGTCGCCATCGTTGATCATGGCATCGATCATAGACTCGCCTTTTACTTCGAGGGCATAAAGTTCATTGGGTTTCTCACGAGAGGGGAGCAGGCTGCGGGCGATCTCCACCGCTTTGTACTCTTTCTCGTTCATGTAGTCCACGCCTGGTTCAGGGACCAGCATCAGCGGGCCAGCTGCAATCGGGCCGAGAATCGGCACGCGGACTGTATCGGCCAGTGCATTCGTATTGGCGAGGCGTACACCACGCGAGATTTTGCGGTCGCGCTCGATGAAGCCCTGTTTTTCAAGTTGATCCAAATAATAATTGACAACTGATGTAGAAGAAATACCAGTCTTCTCGCCAATCTCACGGATTGAGGGTGGATACTTGTTTTCCTTCTGATACTCTTGCAAGAAGTCCAGGATCTTTTGGTGTCGTTCGCCCAGACCTTTGCTTTTTCGAACCATCATCATACGCACCTCCTGAGCCATTAATCGCTCATTTGTGCTAGGAATGATAAACGAACATGCGTTCCATGTCAAGTGTTGAGAAGGCCAATTTGGTGGGAGTTTCGGATTCGATTTTGGTAGATGATGAGAAATGGGAAACAGCGAGCAATTTGAGGTGCGGTCGGATCCGAGGCCTCCAATAGGCCTGTTTTCTCGAAAAATCCGACCCGTTTATCAATAATCTAAAATTCAACATTGAAAATATTTAAATTTAACTTGACAAATTCAAATTAATGTTTATAATATCTTTCAGAATAGCTCATTACAGTTAAACAATATTTAATCTTTAGAGAGATTTGAAAGAGGAGCAGTCATGAATCATTGGCTTTCAGAAACCGTGGCTGAAACGAAGCGCGAAGAGGTTTCGCGTGTGATGCGCGAAATCCGCCTCGAAGAGGAAGCTGAAAAAGGAAGCGCCGATTATCCGGGTCGCTTTGAGCGTATGATGATCTCGCTCGGACTCTGGATGGTGACCTTTGGTGAAAGACTGCAAAAGCACTATACGCGTCCGCAGAATGAATATCACATGATGCATCGAACGCTTTCGGCGCGACCGCATTGAGGTTTGGAACAATCATCATGAATCAAACTATATCATTGAAACACTCTGCTTGGAGGTGATTTATGTACGCTGCCTTGAATCGTTGCCCGGTTTGCAAATCTGAATTAACGGTGACGCGTCTGCAATGTCCTACGTGTGACACAGTGGTGGAGGGCCGTTTTACAAGCGGACATTTTTCGAACTTATCGCCCGAACAAATTGAATTTATCGTGACCTTTGTGCGTTGCGAAGGCAAGATCAATCGCATGGAACAGGAAATCGGGCTTTCGTATCCGACGATTCGCAATCGCCTGCATGAAGTGATTCGTGCCCTCGGCTTTGAGCCTGGCAAAGACGATACGCCTGAGGTCACGGAAGAAAAACGTCGCAGCATTCTCGATGATTTGAATGGCGGCAAGATCACTGCCGATGAGGCCATGCGCTTGTTGCGCGGTGAGGAGGAGTAAGCATGTCCGGTCGAACGCTTTCTGTAGGTCCCGCGCCTCAAATTACGGTTGATTCTGTGGGCGGCGACTTAAGTGTTGTCGGTTGGGAAGGAGAGCAGATTCTCATCAAGGCAGATGAAGATGAAGTCCGCCTCAAACAGGACGGCAATCTGGTTTCCGTTTCTTCGCAGGATGACTTATCTTTGCGCGTGCCACGCGGCGCTTCCGTCTCGATCAAATCTGTCAGCGGAGACATGGCTTTGCGCGGCATATCGGGCAGTGTTGAATTAGGCGCGGTCGGAGGCGATCTCTCGATGCGCGACGTTGGCTCTGTTGCTATCAGCACAATTCAATCGGACTTCAGTCTGCGCGACGCGAAAGGAAGCTTATCCGTTCAAAATATCGGCGGCGATGTCTCTGTCCGCAATGTGGATGGCTCCGTGGAATTAACTTCCATCGCGGATGATTTGACGTTGCGCGATGTACGCGGCAATGTCAATGCGACAGTTGGCGGTGATGTGGTCTTATATTTGAATCCCACATCGGATCAAATGTATAACGTGACCGCCGGCGACGATATCTTGTTGGTTTTGCCTTTGACCGTCAATGCAACGCTGACGTTGCAGGCCGATGAAATTGATATCGATTGGCCGGGCGTCAAAGCGGATGAAGAAGCAACGCAACGCGTGCTTGCGTTTGGGAACGGTGCGGCCAAGATCAATTTGAACGCGGGCAGCGACATCCGCGTGAGCAGTGATGTGGGCGCGGGTGAGTCGGCGGATGAATATGGCAATTTCGCGGGCATGATGTTCGATTGGTCGGATTTTGGCCAGCAGTTGGGAGACCGGATCTCTCAGCGCGTAGAAAATGCCACTCGTCGCGCGACCCAGCAAGCCGAGCGGGCAGCGCGGCGCGCGGAGCAGAAGGTGCGCAACGCGCATATACGCGCCAACGTCGGTGTTGGCCGCTGGAACTGGAACATCGAGCCGGGATCATTTCCTCCTGTGCCGCCGCGCGAACCCGTTTCGGAAGAAGAGCGCATGGCGATTCTAAAAATGTTACAGGAGAAAAAGATCACAGCCGAAGAGGCCGATAAATTATTGGCCGCTTTGGAAGGAGGCGAATAATGTCTTCTGAAGAACGAAAGCAAATCCTCAAGATGGTCGAGGATGGTAAGATCACGGCAGACCAGGCGTTGGCTCTGATCAAAGAGCTCGAGCAGGATTTGGATGAGGAGGAGCCTGAAGCTCTTGAAGCGGAAGCAGGCGCATCGTCCGGACCCGAAGCGGAAGCCTCATCTCAAAATACTTCTACGCCCGAGCTGGAACGCACTGCCTCGCGCATACGCGCTCTTTGGGAACTCCCGCTTTGGATTGGCGTCGCCATCACAGTTCTCAGCGCGCTTGGTATTTACTCATCTCTTCAAGGCGGCGGATATAACTTTTGGTTTTATTGTTTATGGTTCCCGTTTTTGTTGGGCGTGGTTTTGATGGCTTTCGCGGGATGGAGTCGTTCGGCGCGTTGGTTGTTCGTAAATGTGGAACAGCCTCCGCACGCGGATGGTCCCAAACGATTTTTTCTTGGCTTCCCGCTGCCACTCGGACTGGCGAGCTGGTTCCTGCGCACGTTTGGGAATCGCATCGAAGGTTTGAAACACACGAACGTGGACGAGGTGGTGGAAGCCATCTCGGCTTCAAACTCGATCAAAGAACCGCTGATCGTCAACGTCGATGAGGGCGACGATGGCGAACGCGTGCAAGTATTCATTGGTTAGGAGGTCAATATGGCGAGCACAGAAGAAAGATTGAAGATTTTAAAGATGATCGAAGAGGGCAAAATCAGCGCGGAGGAGGGAGCCAAGTTGTTATCGGCTTTGCGCGATACGCGTCGAACGGCTGGGCCGTCTACGCCGCGCACGCCGGGAGGCGCACGTTGGCTGCGCATCCGCGTCACGGATATGACGACAGGACGTTCAAAGGCCTCGGTGCAGATCCCGTTGGCGTTGGTTGACGCCGGTATGAAGATCGGCGCGCACTTTGCACCCGAAGTGGAAGGCGTGGACATGTCCAATGTGCTGGAAGCAGTGCGTTCCGGCATGACCGGGAAGATCATCGATGTGGTAGATGAAGACGATGAACACGTTGAGATTTTTGTAGAATAATAAGGATAAAAATGAAACCAGATATTCTTGCGCTAGTCTGTGATCCGACTACGCGAGATGCACTTGAATATCGAACGGAATCAGATGCACACAGCACTTGTGAACTTCTTGTCAACGTGAAAACTGGCAAGCGTTTTCCGATTCGCGAAAATATCCCGATCTTCATCGAACAAGTTGATGTTTCAGGCTCGAACAAGAGATATCAAAGCATGTATGATCGCTTTGCGCCGTTCTATGATTTCTCGACCTGGGCCTATTCGCGTTGGAAAGGTATGGACGTGGAAACGCGTTTGCGCGAATATCTTGACGAGTTGGAAATCAAAGAGGGTGACCGCGTCTTGGAAGTCTCAGTGGGGACAGGTCGTAATCTGCAATTCCTGCCGCACACGGCGTGCTATTACGGTCTCGATCTTTCGTGGGGAATGTTGAAGCAGTGTCAGCGGAACACCGCGAAATGGAAGTTGAACACAACTTTATTTATGGGAAATGCAGAATGCCTGCCATTCAAGGATGAATCCTTCGATGTCGTGTTTCACTTCGGAGGAATCAACTTCTTCAATGATAGGGAAACAGCCATTCGTGAGATGATTCGCGTGGCGAAGCCGGGCACAAAATTTATTATCGGTGATGAGAATGAAGAGTTGGCGCAAAAATATGAAAAGCTTCCGGTGACCGGCGATTTTTATGGTCATCGCCCAAGAGCGATTTCTGCGCCCATTGACCTGTTGCCCGCCGAGATGCAGGATGTGCATCTCAAAGATATTGCAGGTGGCGACTTGTATTGTTTGTCTTTCAGGAAACCGTGATCGCTTGACGAAGAATCAACAGACCGCCGTTTGAAAACGGCGGTCTGTTTTTTTAGATCAGATCTTCCATCAGTTCAATCGGCATAACCGCCGCACCGACCACGCCGGGTCCGGTGTGAACGCCCAGCACCGGTGAGATGCGCATGACTTCAAAGCGTTTGATGTTCAGCTTTTCTTGGAGTTCTTTGGAAAGCACTTCGGCATTGTCAACTGCGCGGCCGTGCAGGACAGTCACCCAAACCGGCATGCTTGCATAAAGCTCAAACAGATGCTCCGCAATCGCTTTAATCGATTTTTGCACGGTGCGCGTTGTAGCCACTGTGCTGTACTTGCCATCGCTATGTTCCACGCGAATGACAGGCTTGAGGTGAAGTAATGAACCGGCTATGGCCTGCACGCGACCAATCCGTCCGCCGCGCGCCAGGTATTCCAGAGTCTCCAGCGTATACACCACCTCGGTCTCTTTGCGAATTTTTTCCAGCCGCTCTTGAATGGCGTGGATCGTCCAACCAGCTTTGGCAGCCAGCGAAGCGGCCAACACTTGGAAGCGCTCTCCGCCGGAGAGAGTGAGCGTATCCCAAAAGTTGATATTTGCATTGGTTTTGGCGTGTTCACTTCCATCGCGTGCGGCATTGATCGTGCCGCTCAGACCCGATGAGATATGAATCGACAAGATGTCTTTATCTACATTGGCGAGTTTGCGATACAACTCGGCGAAGAGTCCGCCTGAGGGTTGGGCAGTGGTGGGAATTGCCGGGCGCATGGCTTCCAAGCGATTGTAGAATTCGTCCGCGCTGATATCGGATGAGTTCACTTCGCCTTCTGGAAACTGAATAAACAACGGTGCCTGAGTAATACCCAGTTCGTCCAATTCCTGTGCTGGAATGTCGGCTGCGCAATCCGTCACGATTTTCATCTCTATCTCCTTGTGATTAACGTATCCCAACTTCGCTGAGTTTGAGGGATCGGTATTCCAAAAACCAATACACTGCATCGGTAATGCTCTCATATAAGCTGCGCGGATGATAACCGAGTTCACGCGTGGCCTTTGCATGGCTGATGTGCGAATTGCTCTGCAACACTTCCAATGAATACGGCGTGAAGCGTGGCGTGGATTGTGTAAGTTGATAATAGATCGGCGTAATGCGCGCCGCAAGCTTTGCCAGGTCGAACGGAACTTTCATTTGAAAGAAATGACGCCCTGTGATTTCGCGCACAGTTTCCAGCAAATATCTCACGCTGATGCGCTGCCCTGACAAGATATAACTTTCGCCGCACACGCCTCTTTCGGATGCGGCGATCAATCCTTTGGCCACATCGCGCACATCAACAAAATCATAGGCACCGTCTACATATAACGTCGGCTTTTGCTGGGCCGCGGTGCGAATCACGTCGCCCATCATCGAGCCGCGGAAATCATACGGGCCGATGACTCCGGTCGGGCAAAGGATGACAGCTTCCAGTCCCGCGCGAGCCGCTTGTTGCACTTCGAGCGTGGCCTCCGCCTTCGAGCGGTCATAAGCTCCATACGGATTGTTCATATCGTATGGCAGAGATTCATCGATCACTCCATGTTGGGCGCGTTGCACTGCGTGAATGGAACTTGTGTAAATCAACTTTTGAATCCTGGCTTGGAGCGCGGCTCGAATTACATTGCGCGTGCCTTCCACATTGACTCGCCGCATGAGCGGATCATCGCCGGGCATGATCGAGATGACGCCCGCCAGATGGAAAATGCCTTTGATGCCGTGCAAGGATTGGAAGAAGGAATCGAAGTTCAGCACATCGCCTTCCACCGCCTCCACATCCAGACCTTTGAGCGGCTCGCGGCTTTCGTCCGGCAGAATCAACGCCCGGACTTTTTCTCCGCGCGCCAGCAGCTCACGCACCAACACATTTCCGATATGACCTGTTGCACCTGTGACCAACCACATATTGTCGTTAGAACTCCTTACATTCGAACTATTTTTCGGGAATAAAAAAGAGGGCTACTTTGCTTGGCGCTGATTGACTCTCTGCTTTCGCGCCTGAACAAAATATCAAAGTCGGCAACGCGAGGTAGATGAAGTTGGCAAGGGATTGGAATTTGATGTTGAAATACATATTGCATATTCTTATTCTGGAATCGGATTATCTTTCTGCAGCAATGTGTCCAACATCAGGGTGGTGATATCGCGCGCGAGCTTTTCCCATTTTGCGCCTTCGGGATCGAGCAGACTTTGCAGCAACAAGCCCATTGCCATGGAAACGATCATGCGCGAGGCCAGTTGCGGGTCGATTTGTGCGAACGAACCTTCATCCACACCTTTTTTGATGAGGGATGTGAAATATCTGTGATAGCGCCGATAAGGCGCAATGCTGGCCTGCCAAATCTTGTCATCGCGGCTGGCTTGCAGCCAAAATTCCATAAACATGGGGAGGTGGTTGCCCGCTGATTCGAAAATGTAAGGGAAGGCTTCGGTCAGTTGAATAAATGTCTCTGGTGCGGATTTATCACGCGAGGCCTCGATGGCGTTATCGATCGTTTTCAACCAGCCATCGAGCAGCGCAAGAAACAGGGCCTGCTTGCTTTCAAAGTGATGATAAAACGCTCCTTTGCTGATTCCCGCCTCTTTGCAAATATCATCCACGCTGGCAGTAGTGTAACCACGCACTGAAAATAAATCCACAGCGGACTTCATGATTTTTGCGCGTGTTTCTTCACTGCGTTGTTGCATCATACCTCTTGAAATAAAAACCGACTAGTCGGTCTGTTTTTACCCTCCTTTGATGGCGCTGTCAATGAAAATTGGTTAACAGTTTTCTTAAAAGAATTGGGTGACGAATCCTCGCCACCCAATGAGCTTGGTTAGCAGCAATCGCCGCCGCCACCGCAGCAACCGCCTGCACAGCAGTCATCGTCACAACTGGAGATCACGGGTAAATCGGTCATGGAATTTCACCTCCTTTCTCAAATAGACATTTGTCTATGTATTTAGGCAAAAAAAGAGACGTAGCCTAGGATAAAGCCCGGCTAATCGCCTCTGTAGCCTTTTCTTCCGGCGCGAACTTGACCATTAATTGCCCGCAACAAGCGACGACGCGTTCCTGGTTGAGCGTGTAAAAGGTCTGCTTGCCTTCCTCGCGCACATGGACTAGTCCTGCCTCGCGCAGAATTGCAAGATGATGCGAGACAGTGGGTTGGGAGACATCCATCTTCTCGACGATGTCATTCACCGAGCACCACTTGCAGCAGCAAAGGTTCATGATTCTCTGGCGGGTTTCGTCGGCCAACGCTTTGGCGAACAGGACGGGATCAACTTTGGACATATTGACAACCTTCGATTTGATATTATATAGACGATTGTCTATTTGTCAAGGAGAACCACAGATGAAAAGGATGAACACAGATCGATCGTCATGGGTATTTCTTTCCTTGAAGAATCATAATTTCATATAAAGCTGATCCGCGCTCTTGAGCTTTTATCTTTTCGAGATTGATTTCCAACTCCAGCTCTGCATTGAAGCGAAAATAATAAGGATTGGTAAATAACCGCGCCAGCCACTGCTGCCATTTTGGAATCAGTAACAACAAACTTGTGCCTTCGATCAATTTCGGTTGACGCAATCGCAAACGAACCGAATCTTTTCCCGATTCCCAATTGAAATCCATTTCACGCGGATAACCTCGCCCGCCGGAATGCCGAACGAAGTCGCGCGCTTGCATTGTCAGTGGTTGGCTATCGCCGATCAAAA
>DATKNJ010000015.1:0-4256 GCA_035541395.1 Anaerolineales bacterium | reverse complement strand
ATCGCTATCGAAGAAGGATGGCAGGCTGGCATGCAAATGGATCACGCCTAAAATACGGTTTTGTTGTTTGATCGGAACCACCAGTGCAGAACGAACATCCTCATGAGGTGGTTGTCCACCGCTGGAATTAAAATCGTTTACTACAATTGACTCGCCCATTTCAAGAACTTTTCGATCCAGATAAGATATATCTTCACTGAGTTGGCATCCAATGGACAGCTCGACATTCAACCCTTCCGCTTGTGCCATCGAATCGAAAAGCAGAATCGCGCCGCAATCCGCGCGCGTGATACGCAGCGTTTCGTCATGGATCACGTCGAGCAGGCGATGAATATCGAGCGTGGCAATCAACTCGCGGCTGGCACGCGCAATGGCAGTTAGTTGATCCGCGCGACGCCGCAGAGCTTCATCGGTCTGCCCAAGCAAGCTGGCACTATCCACAGCCGAAGCCAATTGACCGGCCGCGCTGGAAATCACTTGCAGATCGTAAGAGTTGAAATGCTCTACTGCCAGGCTTCCCAACATCAGCTCGCCCACACTGTGATCGCGCACGATCAGCGGTACGACTAAGATCGATTCGATATGCAGAGGAGTGAGCAGCGAATCATAAATGGATAATGTGTGTTGCTCATTGCTCGAGCGGTCGATTTCAGAAGGTCTTAGCGTATGTGAAAAAAGATAAAGCGATAACGTACGCTGGTACGTGCTTAGGCGTCCGGAAACGAAGGCTTTTTGCGTGTGCGACACCGTCTGCAAATAAGCCGGCTCACCTATAAACAGTTGAGGAAGAGAACCGACAAGATTATCGGGGATTCCCCATAACGAATCGCGATGCAAGTTAAGTTGACCACGCGCTTCGTTCAATAAAAAGATGCTGCCGATATCCGCCTGGAAGAGGCGAACCAGTTCCTGGACTGAATACTTAAGGACTTCATCCAGCGTGGCAGACGAGGATGAAAGACTCGCGATCCGGCGCAATGTGTCCGAGCGCTGCATGCGCCGACGAGCTTGCTGCACAAGCAAAGCATTATCGATGATCGTCGCAGCCTGATTGGCAACGATATTCATCAAGCGTAATTCATCATTGGAAAAAGAAGCCGTCCCGCCGCGATGATGCGAAACCTGCAAATATCCAACCATGCGACCAGCAGAAGCCAGAGGGATAAGGGCCGAGTCGCGCAAGCTCGCGGCCAACGCGACATTCGTCAGGCCGAGTGCGTGCCAGTTTTCGTCTTGAGAAGCGTCGAGGGTCAGAATCGGTTTTTGGTCCAGAAGGATGCGTTCAGCCGGACTATCGGCTTCGATCTGAGCACGATAGCTTTCTACGATCTGGGAAGGCAAACCGAGAAATGGAACCTGTCCTTCCAAAACGCGGCGAGCATCATCATATAAAAGGAATCCGATAATTTCAGCATTGAATAGCGGCGTAACACTTTCCATCAGCCGGACGAAAAGATCTTTCGAGTCTTGAATGGAGCCAACCGCCTGCGTGAGATTCGCCAAACTGGCCAACTCAGCCGCGCGCCGCTGCTCCTCTTGATACATAATGGAATTGCGAATCGCAATCGCGGCCTGACCTGAGATCAGTTTCAACAAATCAATATCGTGTTGTCCAAATGGACTCGCGCTCACCTGCCCGGCTTCCAACGTCCCAACCAACTCGCCACCCGCCAACAACGGAATTCCCAGATAAGATTGTATTTTGACTGTCGAGCCGTTCATGGGAATCTGCTCGCGCGACAACATCAAAGGCTGACGCGCCGCGATCAACTGATCGGTCAAACCGCCAAAATTGGATTTAGGAATCCGCGTCACTTGCCTGGACGATGAAGCTGTCTCCTGAACCTGATATGGCACCAGCACCTGACTCGTTTTCTCCCAAACCTTCAATTCCATCATATCGGCCGGAACGATACGATCGACATTATCCAAAATGGATCGAATCATGTTTAGCAAATCGGAACTGGCAGCAATATCCTGGCTGAAATCACTGACCACTTTGATGATCGAATTTGCGGAATCTCCACTGGTGGCAAGCGCTGGTGTGAGATCCATCGGACGCATCGAAATCAGAATCAATGGATACGGCCCGGGCACTTGATAAGAAGTTGCTTCCAACAAACGAGCATTGACAGTAAGGCGCTTCTGGCCCGGTACCGCGCACAGTTTCAGGAAATCATCCGTAGGACGCACGCGCCGCGCCAAACGTTCCAAATCCGCGTATTCATCCTGAGATAAACCAAACCACTGGCGCGCCAGCGCGTTGATATATTCCACGCGCCCGCCGGGCTGGATGATCAAAACCGCATCGATAGATTGTTGAGGATCAGGGGGAACCAGAATCGGTAAATCAGAAGAAACGGCCTTTTGCTCGCGAGGCAATAGACGCAGTAAGACCCAGACTAGGAAGACGAGCACCAGTCCGGTCGCAAAGAGTCCAATGCCAAAGCCCAGGCCGGCAAACATTATTAAGAATCACCTATTCTTAGGAAGCCAATGCACCGCCGGAATCCAACCGACGCGCCTCAGCCGCCATCTCTGTAATCTCACGAATATCAGCAAAAGGCTGCTGACTCGGAGAAATCAAACCAACCGAGAGCGTCATAAAAGGAACTTTTTCCAAGCTGCCATCCGGCTTGGGCGCTTGCATAAATCCCTGCTGACGATCAATAAAGTTGTAATGAGTTTGAACCTCCGCAGCGAAACGTTCCTTGAGACGTTTCTTGAGCGCGGCCCCCGCTTCTTCAGTGGTAATGACAATGTAATTATCGCCGCCCGCGTGACCAATGAAGTCACTGGCCGTTCCAAGTTCGTCCACCACCTCGCCAATCACCATGGCTGTGAAGCGCAGAACATCATCTCCAGCGACAAAACCATATACATCACGGAAGGCATCAAAGTAATTGATACGAACATCGAGCAAAGACCAACGCTGTTCGCGGATGATGCGGCGCAGTTGTTCTTCGATCAGACGTCCCGCTGGCAACCCTGAGCGCGGATCGGTGAGGCTCTCACGCTCCGAACGCCGAATCGCGCCGGTCACGCGCAATTTCAATTCTTCGATGTCGAACGGTTTGGTGATGTAATCATCCGCACCCAATTCCAAACCCTGAAGCTTATCGCTGCGCTCATCCTTCTGAGTCAAAAAGATGACCGGGATATGACTGGTACGAGTGCTCGTCCGCAGTGTGCGGCAGACCTCATACCCGTCAATATCGGGCAGCATAATATCCAACACGATCAAGTGAGGCAGAACATGCTTCGTCTTTTCGAGCGCGTCTGCGCCGCGGTTGGCCACGTCTACATCGAACTGCAGGCCCGTGAAATAGATCTTGAGCATGTTGGCAATATCAACATCGTCTTCCACAACTAACAAGCGGGCATTTCCCATACAAGCCTCCTCATCCTCATACGCGCCGTTTGCTTCGATGAGCATTTCGGCGGACTGCTTCAATTTGCGCTTCCGTGACTTCACGCTCGAACGAACGAAAGCCACTTAAACGGAATCCATGTTTTTCGGCGATCAATGTGATTTCCTGTACGCGTTCGAGCGTCAATTCCTTTCCAATCGTATAGTCCTCAAAACGGCCCTCAAGCGCCAGAGCCATGGTTTCGGCCATGCAGGCGTATGCTTTGCCAGGTGGAAAACCAAAATTAAAGTGAAAATTCACGGGGCCTGGCACATCTACCATACCGCCGTCAATCACCAATATATCATCTCGCGCCGCGGCCACCATTGCAGAAACATCTCGCGGGCGAGCCACATCGCAGACCACACTGCCGGGTAGCAAATGCTCCGGGCGGATGACATCATGGATAGCGCTCGTCACTGTCAGAATCAGCTGCGCCTCGGATAACACATCCATCCTCGTGCTGGCAACCAATTCGGCTCGTGCTCGGACCTGAAGCCAGTCGCGCAGAACTTCGAGTTTTTTCTCGTCCCGGGCGATGAGCAGCAACCGGGCGGCCTCACCAGCCAACAGTTCCGCACAGACGCGGCCAATCGCGCCCGTCGCGCCGACTACCGCCACTGTCGCGTCCCGCATAGAGATATCCATCAAGCAAGCCGCTTCCCGAATGGCTTGCACGGCCAACGCCACAGTATATGAATCACCTGTAGTGACCGGCACATCGAGTTCCCGGGCAATGGTCAATCCGGCATCGCCCACCACCGATGTATATGCGCCCAAACCGAGGATATTCGCACCCAGGCGTTCGGCCATGTGACCTGTTTGGATAATCTTACGATAAACCGT
>DATKNJ010000014.1:0-9361 GCA_035541395.1 Anaerolineales bacterium | reverse complement strand
AGCGCTCCGGCAATTGGCGGGATATGTTGATCTGCTTTGGAAGTTCGCAAACCTTTCAGAATATTTTTATTTTTTACGTTCATAGCATTCTCCTTATTCAAGACTTTCGTCTGCTTCTTTCTGGACCTTCAATTGGTTTTGCAACTCGCGCATGATTTCCTCTGATGAGAAGCCGAGACGAGTTGCTTCACTGGCATAGCGACGTGCTAACGCTTGCAGCGACTCGCGACGCATGCGTTCTGTGATCTCTGGCGGTGGCCTCATCATGATATACGTGCCGCGGCCTTGTTGGGTGGAGATGATTCCTGTTTCATCCAGCAGGCGATATGCCCGCGCCACCGTATTGAAATTAACCCTTAACTCCTGTGCCAACGCACGAACCGTTGGAAGTTGATCACCGGTCTTTAGTGCTCCGCTCGCGACTTGGCTTTGAATTTGATTTGTGATTTGAATGTAGATTGGCAGGCCGGAGCGAAAGTCGAGCTGCAAGGTGAGTTTTTTCTCGTTTGGCATATTTTCCAAATTGTATTATTGTATTATTGTACTAATTGTATACAAATGTAAATAAATGTCAAGAGGATTTCACTCCCTGCTCAACGAGGAAAATGGATAATTCAGCGTGGTAAAATCTCTGGCGTCTATTGAAGTAACAAGGAGCGTTTTATGGAACAACAGACTGGTACATTTGCTGTGAAAAAGGGTTTAGCCCAAATGCTTAAAGGCGGCGTCATTATGGATGTCGTGACTCCCGAGCATGCCAAGATTGCTGAAGATGCTGGCGCTTGCGCAGTGATGGCGTTGGAACGCGTCCCTGCTGATATTCGTGCACAAGGCGGCGTGGCGCGAATGTCTGACCCGGACCTGATTCTCAAAATCATGGATGTGGTGACCATCCCTGTGATGGCGAAATGCCGCATCGGACATTTTGTGGAAGCACAAATTTTGGAAGCGATTGGAATAGATTACATTGACGAGTCTGAAGTGCTGACTCCCGCGGACGAGACGAATCATATTAACAAGCATCTCTTCAAAGTTCCGTTTGTATGTGGTTGCCGGAATTTGGGCGAGGCATTACGTCGTATCGGTGAAGGCGCAGCCATGATCCGCACCAAAGGCGAAGCCGGTACTGGCGATGTGGTCGAAGCGGTTCGTCACGCGCGTACAGTGTTGGGCGATATCCGCCGCCTGCAAACAATGGTCGATGAAGAATTGATGCACTTTGCCAAGGAACTCGGCGCGCCCTATGAATTGGTGAAAGAGACCAAAGATCTGGGGCGAATGCCCGTTGTCAACTTTGCCGCGGGCGGAGTTGCAACTCCTGCCGATGCAGCCTTGATGATGCAACTCGGCGTAGACGGCGTCTTCGTTGGTTCAGGCATTTTCAAGAGCGGTGATCCGGCTAAGCGCGCCGCGGCCATTGTCAAGGCCGTGACTCATTATCAGGATGCTAGTATCTTGGCCGAAGTCAGCAAGAATCTCGGCGAGCCAATGGTTGGACGAAACGTTTCGCAAATGCCCGAAGAAGAGAAGATTGCCGGGCGCGGTTGGTAAGTTGAAGATAAACGACAGGCCATGGATAAAGTGAATCATGACCTATCGTCAATCATCCACGGTCTAAAATGAAAATTGGAGTCCTCGCTCTGCAGGGAGACTTCGCAGAGCATCTTGTTATGCTGAAACGCCTTGGTGTAGAGGCTGTGGAAGTGCGTTTGCCAGAGCATCTGAAAAGCCTCGATGGTCTCATTATGCCTGGTGGAGAATCCACCACCATTGGCAAACTCGCCACGGATTTTGGTTTGATCGAACCGCTGCGTGCTTTTGGTAAGAGCCATGCGATTTGGGGCACTTGTGCAGGCGCCATCTTTCTCTCGCGAGATGTGAGCCGCAATCAGCCTTTGCTCAATTTGATGGATATCAAGGTCGCGCGCAATGCATTTGGCCGCCAGGTTGATTCTTTCGAGGCAGAACTCGATGTGCCTGAACTCAAAAAAGCCACAGGTACGGATGGACTGTTTCATGCGGTCTTTATTCGCGCACCGATCATTGAATCGGTCTATGGTGACGCGAAGATTCTCGCTTCTGTTTCAGACGGGAGAATTGTTGCCGCACAACAAGGCCATCTTCTGGCTACATCCTTTCACCCTGAACTGACAAACGATACGCGCTTCCACGAATATTTTCTTTCTCTCGCTGATTAACGTAAGCTGGAACGTTTAAATAAAATTTATGTCCATTCGTTCGCTCGACCTGCTTGATTTGCCCAACCTTTACCGTATGCGCGGCGAGGCCGTTGGTTTAGACACCGCCCGCACCTTGACGCGCGGGAATCCGCTCGGCGCAGCTGGCTTGCTGGCCTATGTCAACCCGGCGCGGCATATTTATTCGGCCATTGCGAATGGCGAGAACGGTGCGTCTGTGTTGGGCGGCATCATTCACACGCGCGGCGAGACGTTTGCCAAGTTGTTATACCTGGCGCCATCCTCATGCTTGGATCATCCTGAACTGCCGGACTTGATCGAGAATCTTTCTGCTGAATCCGGATCATGGGGCGCGTTCCATGTATTAGCCGAAGTAGACGAAACCAGCGATGGTTTCATTGCATTGCGTCGAGCCGGCTTTGCGGTGTACGCGTGGCAGAGGATGTGGGATGTCAGTCAGATAACGGGAGCAGCTTCAGAGTTGAGTTGGACGCGGGTGAAATCCATTCATTTGCCTGCCATTCAAAGTCTGTATCAACAGATTGTCCCGCCTTTGCTGCATCCGATAGAATCGGCGCCCGATGACGCGCATGGTTGGATCAGTCAGAATGGTGTGAGGTGTTATGCCAGTTCGACAGCGGGTATGTATGGGATTGCGTTGACGCCGTTGATTCATCCCGATGCGAATGATGTAGGCGTGATTTTGACTTCACTCGTGAATGTTCTGCCGGACCGTCGGAATCGTCCGGTGTATTTGCAGGTGCGTTCATATCAAGCTTGGCTTGAGCCCGTGCTTGAAGATTTGGGGGCTTCGGCTGGGCCGCGCCAGGCCGTGATGGTCAAACATTTGGCTCATTTGGTGAAGGACGCGCAAGTCGCGCGTGCCACACAGCCCGCGGGTGTAAGCGTCCAGCCTTCTCGGGTGAGTCGGATGGAAAAACATAAAACGTGATATATTCAGGTTGACGGTTGTATCTGTTGAAAATCGTTGTACGCCAGACTCTCAACCTCCAACCATCAATGAGCCATGACACAATTAAGAATCACTGACGATTTAGACGCCCTTCTGGACGTCCTCCCTTCTGATATTCGTCATGCGGTGGAAAAAGCAGACGATAGCGATAACTTGCTCGAAATTATCCTCGACCTGGGACGAGTTCCCACGGCTCGTTTCGTAGACCGTGAGATTGTTCTGCGCGAAAGCGAAGTGACACGCGCCGAAATCGATTACGTAGACGAGCGTACTGGCGAATTCGACGCGGATAACCGCGCCGGGATCGAACGCACGCTCCATCGCATTTCGGCCATTCGCAATCGCCTTGGTCACATCGTTGGCTTGACTCTGCGCGTGGGCCGCGCGGTGTACGGCACAGTGGATATCATTCAAGACATTATCGAATCCGGCAAGTCGGTGTTGATCCTCGGGCGGCCAGGTGTGGGCAAGACGACATTATTGCGTGAGGCCGCGCGCATTCTCGCTGAATCAAAACGAGTTGTCATTGTTGACACCTCGAATGAAATTGGTGGTGACGGCGATGTGCCGCATCCCGCGGTTGGCAAGGCGCGCCGTATGCAAGTGCGCGAGCCGATGCTTCAGCATGAAGTGATGATCGAAGCCGTTGAGAATCACAATCCTGAAGTGATCGTGATCGATGAGATCGGCCGCGAGCTTGAAGCGGCCGCAGCGCGCACGATCGCGGAACGCGGCGTGCAACTCATTGGCACCGCGCACGGTCAAACGCTCGATAACCTTTTGCTCAATCCCACGCTGAGCGACCTCGTCGGTGGCATCGAAGCGGTCACGCTTTCAGATGAGGAAGCGCGTCGACGCGGCACCCAGAAAACGGTCCTCGAGCGACGCGCTCCGCCTACGTTCGATGTGCTGATCGAAATTCAAAATCGAGATCGCTTTGCCGTTCATGTGGATATCATGGGTTCAGTCGATGCGTTGCTGCGCGGCTTTCCACTTCCGCCGGAAGTGCGTATGCGCGACTCGGAAGGCAAAATCCAAATCGAAAAAGCGGAGCCCGCAAAGCCGACTCGTGCTGAGACGAAAACGTCTCGCCGCGGACGTTTGCCTCTCGATCAGACTCAGACCAAACCTGCCTCCGCGACCGAATCGTCTTCATCTTCCGCATTGCGTTTCGAACCTGTACGCGGCGCAATGCAAACGGTACGTGTGTACCCGTATGGCGTGGCGCGCAACCGCTTGATGCAAGCGGCCAAGCGACTCGGCGTACCGGCCATCATCGTGCGCGATGCAGGCGAAGCCGACGCGTTGGTGACTCTGCGCTCACATTACCGCGACCGCCAGCAAACGATTGTGGACGCCGAACATCGCGGCCTGCCGATTTATGTTTTGCGCGCCAATACGATCGGGCAAGTGGAACAGTTCCTAACCGATCTCTTCAACTTGAATACCGAGCAATTTACACGCGAGGACATGGACTCGGTGAAGCAGCAAACTCAGCAGGCAATCGCCGCGGTGCTGAACGGCGAGCGTTGGGTGGATTTGCCGCCTGGGCCATCGCTGGTGCGAAGGCTTCAACATGAAATGGCGCGCAGCGCCGAATTGACCTCGCACTCATATGGCAAAGAACCGCGTCGTCATGTGAGGATTTTTAGGGAATGAATTAAACAAAAAGGCGAGCCATCGGCCCGCCTTTTTGTTTTGATTTAGATTCTACTGATGAGGAGTCTCACCTAAAGTCATTTGTAATTGTGTCTTCTGTCCGTTTCGGAGGACATCTACAGTGATGTTGTTGCCAGGTTTATAAGTGTACAACATATTCAAGTAGTCATGTGTTTGGTCGAATTGCACATTGTCGATGCCAGTGATGATATCGCCTTGTTGCAAACCAGCCTGGCTGGCTGGGCTTCCTGAAGCCACTTTGGATACGTACACACCCCATTGTACCGGCAGGTTATAAGCAGCCGCGATATCAGGGGTGATGGCCTGATAGCTGATTCCCATGTACGGGCGAGAGAAGTAGCCCGTTTGCATAATCTGCGAAGCGACAACCTGCGCGGTATTGATCGGGATGGCAAAGCCCAATCCTTCCGCCACTGTGCTGCTATCAGCATTGCCGCGCACGATCAGGTTATTGATGCCGATCACTTCGCCGGCCAAATCCACCAGCGGGCCGCCCGAGTTGCCTTGATTGATAGCCGCGTCGGTCTGGATCAAACCCTCGATCTCATAGCCCTGACCCGTGTCAATCGTGCGTCCGGTCGCGCTGACGACGCCAACTGTTACCGTGTTTTTGAAGTCACCCAGCGGAGAGCCGATCGCGATCACCGACTCACCCGGTTTGAGTAAATCCGAATTCCCGAGTGTGGCCACAGCTGGTACCTTACCGTCTGCCTTTAAGACTGCGATATCGGAATACTGATCGGTTCCAATGATGGTCGCGTTTTCCTGCGTTCCATCAGAGAGAATGATTTTTACATCTTTTGTGCCAGCCACCACGTGATTGTTGGTAACGACGTATCCCTGATTGGAGACGAAGAAACCGCTGCCGCTGACTGTCGCATCACCGGTTTGCCCGAAGAACGTTGTCTGTCCGGGGATGGTGCCGATGATGGTCACCACAGCCGGTCCAACCTTTTGCAC
Source organism: Anaerolineales bacterium (assembly GCA_035541395.1). Classification (GTDB taxonomy): domain Bacteria; phylum Chloroflexota; class Anaerolineae; order Anaerolineales; family Villigracilaceae; genus JACPVF01. The sequence goes on along the minus strand of DATKNJ010000014.1, from coordinate 3,550 downwards.
GGCTTGCGTGATGGTCGTCTCGATATCCGTTGAGTTGATCACCAATGTTTTACTGGGGCTGGTATTGGTGGTCTGCACGGAAAGCGGGGACGAAACCGGTAGTGCATTACCATTTTTAGCGACTGCCTGATAAACGGCCACACCACCAGCAACCGCTCCGGATAACGCCGCAACGCCGGCGAGTACAATAACAACTACACCATAGAGAATTTTTTTGAGAGACATTTTGTGCTCCTTAATCTTTCGTTTTACGTTGTTATTGTAGTATTCGAAAATGACAAGTGAATTAAACAATTACGCCGAAGATGAACGTATAATTAAAACATTGATAGATTGCCGTAAGAGTTTTGTCTATTTTGAAGAGAGAGCGTTGTTGAAACAGAACGATCAAGTATTTTGGCGCCGAAACTAAAACCAATCGAGATCAAATTCCATTATGTTCATTACCCTTGAAGGCCCGGAAGGCTCCGGCAAAACTTCCCACATTCCGTATCTTGTTGAATATTTGCGCGAGAAGGGCTATACCGTTTTCCCGACGCGCGAGCCCGGCGGAACCTCCATCAGCGAGCAGATTCGCGACATCCTGCATGATTTGAAGAACGCCGAAATGCATCCGCGCACCGAGACGTTGTTGTATCAGGCCGCGCGTGCCCAAATTGTGGAGCAGGTGATTCGTCCGCGGCTGGATGCGGGCGAGATCGTCATCTCGGATCGCTATTACGACTCGACAATTGCATATCAAGGCTATGGTCATCAACAGGATTTGGATCAAGTCCGCGCGCTGGTGAGATATGCAACTGGCGGCTTGACTCCCGATTTAACGATCCTTCTGGACTTGGATGTTGAAACCGGTTTGAGACGAAAGAAGCAAAACGGCGCGGAATGGAATCGCATGGACGCACACGAAGTTGAGTTTTATCAGCGTGTGCGCACCGGTTATATGGAATTGATTAAGCAAGAGCCTACTCGTTGGGCGATGGTCGATGCCGGTCAAGAGTGGGAAAAGGTGCAGGAAGAGCTGCGCGAAACAATTTTGGACAGGTTATTGAAAGTATAATAGACTTGGTCTGCACCTTTATCTGACGTTTATTTCCATGTGTTATACTGAATCCGTTGTCAACAGGGTTTGACTGATTCTCTTCCGAGGTCGTCTGAAGCCTGATTTTGTGCCCGTCTGCGTGGCGGGCTGTGTTGTTAGGAGAAAAAATGGAATCCAAGTTATATGTCGGGAATTTGTCGTACTCGACCACGGAAGATGACCTGCGTAGCCTGTTTTCGCAAGCTGGCACTGTTTCATCTGCGGCGCTGATCAAGGATCGCGACAGCGGTCAATCCAAAGGTTTTGCTTTCATCGAAATGAGCACTCAGGTCGAAGCCGAGAAAGCCATCAGTATGTTCAATGGCTACCAGATGGGCGAACGCGAGATTCGCGTCAGCATTGCCCGCCCGCGCGAGGAACGCGGCCGCAGCGGTTTTGAACATCGCGGCAGTGGCCGCGCCCATCGTCCGCCTCAACGCGGCGGTAACAAGCGCTATTAGTCTTTCATCCGCAAAAAATTCCTCGCCGGAAAACGGCGAGGAATTTTTGAATCGCACCTTTTGTATTACAATCATCTCATGACAGTTGACTCCGAAAAAGATATTAAATCCCTAAAAACGATTGGCCGCATTTGCGCAGAGACTTTGCGCAAGATGATGGACTCTGTTCATGTTGGAATGACAACGCACGAGCTGGATGAGATCGGCCGTGCGCTCCTCGAAGCGGAAGGGGCACGCTCCGCACCGCAGGAGATGTATAACTTTCCGGGCGCGACTTGCATCAGTGTTTCGCCGATCATCGCACATGGGATTCCGGATGAACACGTTCTGCGCGAGGGCGAGCTGATTCATATCGATGTCTCTGCCGAGTTGGACGGTTATTACGCCGATACCGGCGGCTCGATGATTGTTGCGCAGCGCGAACGCCATTTGGAAAAACTGATCGAAGCCACGAAGGCCACGTTGATGAAAGCGTTGCACGTCGCGGTAGCGGGACACCCATTAAACGGAATCGGGCGAACGGTCCAGCAAGAGGCGAGCAAGCGCGGTTTCAACGTGATCTATGATTTGACCGGCCACGGCATCGGACATAAGCTGCATGAAGCGCCGAACGAAATCCTGAACTTTTATAATCCGCATGACCGCCGCATTCTCAACGATGGTTTGGTTCTGGCCATTGAACCGTTTCTAACGACAGGCTTTGGCCGCGTGACCGAGGAGCGCGATGGCTGGTCGCTGCGCACGATTGATAGAGCCATTGCCGCGCAGTTCGAGCACACGATCATCGTCACGAAAAATGAACCGATCATCCTGACGCTCTAATGGATTTGCATTTATTTTCCACGCCCGGTGTAAACGACATCCGTTATATTCTCGATGCCAGCCGACCGTATTTGGAGGATAAAGAAGACGCGGTCGTGGCGTATCTGCCGATGGCTTCTCTTGCCGATCCGCGACAAGCATACACGGAAAAAGCTTTTGCCGATTTGGCGACCGTCAAGACGATCAATACTGAGACGATGCAACTGCGCGAGATGGAAGAGATTTTGCGCTGGGCTTCATTGGTTTACATTCCCGGTGGAAACACATTTCTGCTCAATCATCGTTTGCACGCGAGCGGATTGATGCCTTCATTGCGAAAGAAAATTCAAACAGGCTTGTCGGTGGTCGCGTTTAGCGCAGGCGCGATTTTGTGCGGGCCGAATATCTTAACCAGTAAAGATATGAATACCGTAGAGACGACTTATTTTGCTGGTCTCAAAGTGACGCCATTCAATTTCTTCGCTCATTATGTGGAAGCCAGTGAGTGGAGTTTGATCTACGACGAATGGCTGAGCGATTATCATATATTTCATGAAAATCCCGTTATCATTTTGGCAGATGGTTCTTACGTAAAAGTTGAGGGAAAGAAAACGACTCTCGTGCGCGGCGATGCGTGGATTCTGCGCAAAAGCGAAGAAAAAGAAAAACTCACGGAAGGCAAGCTGATCACTGCCTGAAAGGAATCGATCCATGACCGAGGAATGGGAACCGAAAAGTAAGGAAGAATTGTTCTCTGCCATTGAACGCGAGTGGAAAGCTTTGATGGCAGTCATCTCGAAATTGGATGACAAGCAAATGGTCATACCGGATGCCGGTGGCTGGTCGCCGAAAGACAATTTGGCGCATCTCTCCGAATGGATGAAATCCATGATGGGCATTCATTTGGATCGGCGCCCGGTGCAGGAAGTATGGGACACCTCTGCAGAAGTGGCCAAGAGATTTGATATTGACGAAGTCAATGCGATTTTCTTCGAGCGGAATCGGGATCGGTCCACAGATGAAGTCATGGATGAGTTGAAACAAGTTTACGATAGATTGATTGCCAAGTTAAGTTCCATTCCCTTTGAAGATTTGCTCAAGCCGCGTTTTTATGATGATCCCCAAAAACGCCCGGTGCTGAATTGGGTGATCGGCGACACTTCCGATCACTTCGCAGAACACCGCGCAACCCTTGAAAAATCCGTGCCAA
>DATKNJ010000013.1:0-13534 GCA_035541395.1 Anaerolineales bacterium | reverse complement strand
CAGAGCCAGCGCTTCTGCGTTGAACGGGAGCTTCTGCGCCGCGTCGAAATCCTGATCCGGATATAGCAGGTGAACCTTCATGATCGGATGCGCTCCATGATCTGTCGATAGGTGACGCGGTGTTTTTCAGCGATGGAAAGTGCAAATGCCAGCCCATCAGCAGGCCTCCTGAGGATTTTGAACGTCCGCATGGCAGGATTTTCAAGCATAACTGTGCTGACCATGCTCACAGTCTTCTCGTTCAGAGTGGACAGCTCATCGATAAATGTGACCCAGATACAAAGCGTATCCAGTTTTGTGATCCTGGAAATAATCTCCTTGCTGAGGAAAACCGCGTCCTGCAAAGTTGTCGACGCGAAAATTTCGTTTAAGATGAGGATGCTGTTCGGCGTGGCCTTTGAAAGGATTTGATGGATGCGCGCCACATCATCCTCCAATTTGCCACGCAAGTTGTGGATATCCTCCTGTCTTTCAAAATGGGCAAAAATCTGGTCAAAGAGAAATAGCCGCGCCTTCCGGCCAGGCACCGGGTAGCCCAGGCTGGCCAGGTAATGCAACTGCCCGAACATACGGGCAAAGGTGGTTTTGCCACCTTGATTGGGGCCGGAGACTACAATGATGCGTTCTAGACCGTCAAGGTGGAAATCATTGCAGATGACGGGAGTTTCGGTAAAAACCAGAGCGTGTGCCAATGCCAGATCAAATCCATCTTCGACAAAAACCTGCCGTTCCGAATTAATGTCGGGATAACAGAAAGGCAATCCCTTTCTCTTGATATCGGTGATGAACTCAAGATAGGCAACATAGAATTGAACTTCGCGGTCGAAGGTTTGAACGGTCTCATCGATAAAATCACTGTGGCGAACACAAAAACGGGATAGCGCGGCAAATTTTTCCGGGTAGAGAAGCGCAACGAATTCCAGGATTTTCGCTTCGATATGATTCATGCCTGTTCCCTCATATAAATCGAGCCGGTAATCCTTGACTGCGCCTTGTTTGAATTTTTCGAATGTCTTTTCCACTTCTACGCTGTAATCTGTTTCTTCCTCATATTTCCGAACGCTGATCTTGCCGTACTCGACAATCACGCAATATTTCGTGTGCGCCAACCCATTCTTGGCTGTCGTTGCCTCTGTCCATAGGGATTGAAAGCCCCGCGAATGGACATAGTTCCGCATATATTCTCGGAATGCCAGGAAGCCACGTGCCTTTAAATCGGTTAGCTTTAGATCCCGCTCCAATTCCGTCACGGCCTCGCAGTACAGCAACGCAGCTTCCAAAAACCAACCTTGCTTATGTTGAATGGAATCCAGTTTTTTCACCAAATTCAGGTAGCGACGTACGATGACCATTTTTTCAGCAAAGGCTTTGATATACGACATGAGGCCATCATTTTCCAAATCCTGCATGACCTCCTGACGATACCGGATCGTCCCGACCTCATGTACAGGTACATACAAAAAAGGTTTCAGGTCGTACTCCTGTTTACGCGCCGTAATTGCATCGATCACTTGATCCAAATTCAAATCTGAGAAGAAATCAGGTTGATCTTTTATTTCTTTTTGTAAATTGTCGCTATCAAATAGGATGCTGTGGAATTTCATGAATGATTTCCTGCTCCACTGAAAATGAACAACGATGCCAAAAATAAAATAGCCTCTACCGAGTCGAGTCAAAAAATCGGTAGAGGCTATCAGTCTAAAAGACGTTTATGGCGAGCCTCATCGCCAAATATGATTATAACACTTGAACGCGACTTATAATTGACTCAATGATTGACAAGACTCCCCTGGTGCTGATCGTCGGCCCGACCGCGGTGGGCAAGACCGAGATCGCGCTTCAGCTCGTAGAACGATTGAACGGTGAAATCGTCTCGGCGGATTCTCGGCTCTTTTATCGCGGCATGGACATCGGCACTGCCAAACCTTCGCGCACAGAACAAGCGCGCGTGCCGCATCATTTGATCGACATCGCGAATCCCAATGAAACTTTGAGCTTGGCCATCTTTCAACAAAAAGCGCGACAGATCATCGCGGAGATTCAGGCGCGCGGCAAACTGCCTTTCCTTGTTGGCGGAACGGGACAATATGTGCGCGCAGTGACCGAGGGTTGGACTCCACCAGAAGTGAAGCCCGATTCGAAATTGCGAGATGAATTAGAAAAGTTGAAAGAGGAAAGAGGGCCTGAGTGGCTATACGCAAGGCTCAAATCTCTCGACTCGGACGCGGCGGATAAGATCGATCCGCGCAATGTACGGCGCACGATCCGCGCTTTGGAAGTGATTCTCACCACCGGAAGAAAATTTTCCGAGCAGCGCGGCCAAAGCGACTCGCCCTACTCTCTGTTGATGATTGGACTCAAACGGTCGCGCGCGGAGCTATACGCGCGTATCGATGCACGCATCGAGTCGATGTTCACGGCGGGACTCATCGATGAAGTCCGCGCGTTGATGGCGAAAGGATATTCGCCGGAGTTACCGTCCATGTCCGGGATCGGATATCGCGAAGTTATCAGGGTAGTGAACGGCGAATTGAACGAGGAACAGGCCAAGGTCGAGATGAGACGCGCTACGCGTATCTTCGTGCGCAGACAAGCCAACTGGTTCAAAGAGTCCGATCCGAGCATCCATTGGTTTGAAGCGAATCAAAAAAATGTCGCGGCACTGATTCAATCGTGCATTCAAGACTGGTTGACATCCAATAATTGACTTCGGAATTTTTCAAGGCTATACTTCTCTTAATGCCAAAAGCTTGCGAGGAGGATTCCATGAAAGACCGACCGTGGGTAGAGCATTATGATAAAGGGGTACCTGCCACAATCGAATATCCAAAAGTGCCGTTGTTTTATTTTTTGGAGGAGTCGGCACGCAAATACCCTGACCGCGCTTGTTCGATCTTCAAAGGCGCGGTCATTACATTTCAGGAGATGAATCTGCTGACAGATCACATGGCAGCCGCGCTAACAGGCTTGGGCGTAAAGAAAGGCGACCGCGTGGGAATCTTCATGCCGAACTCGCCGCAATTTATGATCGCATACTTTGGCATTCTCAAAGCTGGCGGCGTGGTGGTCGCGACTAATCCATTGTATACGCCTCCCGAAATCGAACATCAAGTTAACGACGCGGGCATTGAAGTGATGTTCGTAATGACCAATTTCTATAACACGATCAAGAAAGCACAGCCCAACACAAAAATCAAAACACTGATCGTAACGAACATCAAAGAATCGTTGCCGCCAATCACTCGCGTGTTGTTCACATTGGCGATGGAAAAGAAAGGCGGTCACCGCATCGAAGGAGGACTCAACAAAGGCGACATCTGGATGAAAGACCTGCTCGCCAAATATCAAGATGCGCGTCGTCCCGCCCTCGACATTGGTCCCGATGATACAGCTATGTTCCAATATTCCGGCGGAACCACGGGAGTCACAAAAGGCGCAGTGGTTTTGCATCGCAATGTAGTAGCAAATACGTTGCAAATCAAAGGCTGGTTCGTCAGCATGGGAGAGGGCAAGGAAACCCTGCTCATGGCCATTCCGCTTTTTCATGTATATGGAATGGTGGCTGGGATGTGTTTTGCGTTAGCCATCGGCGCAACGATGGTAATGATTCCCAACGCACGCGACATCCCAGACATTTTAGAAAACATCCACAAATATCATCCAACAAACTTCCCTGGCGTTCCAACTTTGTATAACGCTATCAATAACCATCCCGATGTCAAAGCCGGAAAGGTCAGCTTGCGATCGATCAAAGCCTGTATCTCTGGTTCGGCTCCGCTCCTGCGCGAAACGAAAGAGACATTCGAGAGTCTGAGCGGTGGAAAAGTCTTTGAGGGTTACGGACTTTCCGAAGCGCCTACAGCGACTCATTGCAATCCACTCAATGGAGTCAACAAGACCGGCTCCATCGGCATGCCACTCCCTGATGTGGATTGCAAGATCATCAGCCTCGATGATGGCGAAACAGAACTCGGCCAGGGCGAGATCGGCGAGCTGGTCATCAACAGTCCGCAAGTGATGAAGGGCTATCACAACATGCCCACGGAAACTGCCAACAGTTTGCGCACATTGAAAGATGGCAAAGTCTGGTTGTTCACCGGCGATATCGCACAAATGGATGAAGATGGTTATTTCTTCATCGTAGATCGCAAGAAAGAATTGATCAAGCCAGGCGGTTATCAAGTCTGGCCGCGCGAAGTAGAAGAGGCTATTGCTGCGCATCCCAAAGTGATGGAGGTCGGCGTGGCCGGCATTCCCGATCCATATCGCGGTGAGACAGTCAAAGCATGGATCGTGCTCAAGCCCGGCCAAGAAGCAACTACCGATGAAATCAAAGCTTTTTGCAAAGAGCGCCTGGCTGCATACAAGGTCCCTACACATTATGAGTTTAGAAGCGAATTACCAAAGACTACTGTTGGAAAGATACTGCGGCGCGAGTTGGTGAGACAACACAAAGAGATAGAGAAATAAAAACAAACGAGCCTCCGAATTCGGAGGCTCGTTTTACAACTCTTTACTGACTATGCAGGCTGCGGCGTGCCGCTCTTCTTTCCGCTGGGCGGAGGGAAGATGGCTTCGAATTCGTCGCGCGTGATCGTTTCGACGTCGAGCAGCTTCTGCGCAACCGCGTCCAATTGGTCGCGATACTTCGTAAGGATCTTCTTCGCCTGTTCGTGCGCACCGTTGACCAACTTGCGCACTTCGGCATCGATTTGTTCTGCGATCGCTTCCGAATAATCGCGCTGTTCGGAAATTTCGCGGCCGAGGAAGATCAACTCTTCTTTCTGACCATAGACCATGTTGCCCAATTCATCGCTCATGCCCAAACGAGTAACCATTGAACGCGCCATACGCGTCACTTGCTCGAGATCATTGGAAGCGCCCGAAGTAATATCGTCAAAGACCAATTCTTCCGCAGCGCGACCGCCAAGAGCCATGGCAAGAGTCGCGATAAACTTCTTGCGCGACATCAACACGCGGTCTTCTTCTGGACGAAGCCACGTCACACCACCAGCTTGACCGCGGCCAACGATGGTCACCTTTTGAACGGGATCCGCTTCGGGGATGGCATTGGCTACCACCGCGTGACCCGCTTCGTGGTAGGCGATGATGCGCTTCTCTTCATCCGAGATGAGCCGCGACTTGCGTTCCGGTCCCATGATGACTCGTTCAATCGCTTCTTCCAATTCGGGTTGACCAATGGACTTTTTGTTGCGTCGCGCGGCGAGAATGGCGGCCTCATTGACGAGGTTTTCCAAATCCGCGCCGACAAAACCGGGCGTGCCGCGCGCTAGCGAACCGAGGTCCGCATTTGGATCGAGCGGCTTGCCCTTCACATGAACTTTCAGAATCGCCTCGCGGCCTTTCACATCCGGGCGGTCGAGCGTGACACGGCGATCAAAACGACCGGGACGCAGCAACGCGGGATCAAGAATGTCAGGTCGGTTGGTGGCAGCGATGATAATGACATTGGTATCGGTATCGAAACCATCCATCTCGACCAGCATCTGGTTCAAGGTCTGTTCGCGTTCATCGTGAGAGCCGCCTAATCCCGCGCCGCGCTGACGACCGACCGCATCGATTTCATCCACAAAAATGATACAAGGCGAGTGACGCTTGGCCTGATCGAACAGGTCGCGCACGCGGCTGGCGCCCACTCCCACAAACATCTCGACAAACTCAGAGCCGGAGATCGAGAAGAACGGCACGCCTGCTTCACCGGACACAGCTTTGGCAAGCAACGTCTTACCAGTTCCAGGAGGGCCAACCAACAAGACCCCTTTCGGAATGCGCGCGCCCAACTGGATAAACTTCTGTGGCTCTTTCAGGAATTCGACCACTTCGGCCAACTCCTGTTTCGACTCTTCCACACCGGCTACATCGGCAAACGTGACGGTCGGATGCTCGCCGCTGAACATACGCGCGCGGCTCTTTCCGAAGGCCATGGCCGCGTTATTCGAGCCTTGTGCCTGACGGAAGATGAACCACAACACGCCTGCCATGAACAGCACCGGTAAAATATAGAGCGCGCTGCTCAAAATCCCAGCCCACTGTGAGGGCGGCTGGACTTCGATTTGTACATTATTAGGCGATAACTGTGCGGCGGTTACACCCAAGCTCACCAATTGATCGACTAAAGTAGCGTTCGGCTCTTTATGTGACTCAACGCCGGTTTCGGCGCCGTTTTTATAAATCACGCGGATATTATCGTCACTCTCAACAACGATCCGCGCCACTTTGCCGTCTTGCACGGCTTGTGCCACCTGGTTGATCGTTAGCGGCTCCTGGGTACTCGAATCCTGACGGAAACCCATGTAAAGCATCGCCGCGATCGCCACAATGAGCACAAAATATACAATGAATGACTGGCTACGTGAATTCACGGAATCCTCCAAAAATGGTGCTGGAATTATACCAAGTACAAGATAAAGATGACGAAGCTGGCCCTTTCCTTATACGAATTTCTAACAAATTCAGGTCAAAAATCGGCACAAACCGACCTGGACAATTCGCTCATTCCAAAACGAGGCTTACCGGACAATGATCCGAGCCAATAATATCATCATGGATGGTCACCTCCCGCACACGCGGGACAAGAGTTTGCGAGGCCAAAAAATAGTCCAGCCGCCAACCGATGCCGCGCTGGCGCGCGTTCAGGCGATAGGTCCACCATGTATATTGGACCTTCTCCGGATACAAATAACGGAACACATCCACGAATCCGTGATCGAGGAATTTTTGTATCCACGCGCGCTCTTCGGGCAAAAAGCCGGATGTTTTCTTGTTCTGATTCGGATATCTCAAATCAATGGGCTGATGCGCGGTATTGAAGTCGCCAGTAATGATGATCGCTTCGCCTTTCGCGTGAAGCGCGTCGCACAGATCGAGCAGATGGGAGTAGAAATCCAACTTATAGTCCACGCGCTCTTTGCCGCGTTGACCACTCGGGAAGTAAACGTTAAATAAACGGAACCCAGGATGCAGGGTCTGAATGACGCGACCTTCCACATCAAAGCGCGGCTCGTTGATTCCCTTCACAACATCCAACGCAGGTGTACGCAGAAAAGTGGCCACACCACTATATCCCGCGCGTTCAGCCGGATTCCAAACAGATTCATATCCCGTAAAAACTTGCTGTTCCTCAGTCAACTGATCCGGCCGAACTTTGATCTCTTGCAGACACAATGCATCTGGCTTTTCAGACCAAACGCGATTCAACTCCCCCTTCCCCAACATCGCCCGCAAGCCATTGACATTCCACGTCATAATCTTCATATCTTGCTTTCTTTTTTATGGTAAACTAGCGAGCAAGAAAGGTGTTTTCATGAGCGATAAATCGGTCAAACGTATTTTATGCGTGGAAGATGAACAAGAGATGATTGACCTGATTCGACTCATTCTTGCGCGACGCGGTTTTGAAGTAACAGGCGCGGCCGGGGGACACGAGGGGTTGAAGATGATCCGCGAAGAACTTCCCGATTTGGTTCTACTTGATTTAATGATGCCAGACATGGACGGCTGGGAAGTATACCAGCAAATGAAAGCCGACGAAAAAACGCGCGGCATTCCTGTGATCGTCGTCACTGCCAAAGCTCAAAACATCGACCGCGTACTCGGCGTGCATATCGCCAAAGTGGACGATTACATCACGAAACCATTCAGCCCGCAGGAATTGCTCAGCAGCGTCGAAAAGGTGTTGGGCATCGAAAATCTTGCATAACTCAGCAGGACGGTCTCAACAGACCGCCTTGTTTTTTTAAATCACATGCCACATACCATTTTCATCAATAATATCAGTAAGACACTCGCGTCTCCTGCAAAAGTGGAGTTCTGCGAATCATTTCTCTCACGCCTACGCGGATTGATGTTCCGTTCGCATCTCGACCGAGATGAAGGTTTGCTGCTCGTCGAGGGGCGAGACTCGCGCCTCGACTCTTCCATTCACATGTTCTTTGTTCCCTTTGATCTGGCTGTGTTCTGGATCAACTCTTCGATGACTATCGTAGACAAAGTTATCGCAAAATCATGGAAGCCAGCTTATATGTCAAAGCAGCCCGCGCGTTATATTCTCGAGATCCATCCCGAGCGCTGGCACGATTATGAAATCGGCGACCAAGTTGAGTTTAAGAATGCGTAATAAGATTCTTTCTTTTTTGCTTTTGCTATTTTTATTGCTTGTGAGTGTAAATCCCGTATCAGCGCAAGATACAAACGGGCCGGTTTATATTGTTCAAGCGGGCGATACGCTTTCATCCATTGCCGTGCGCTTCAACGTTTCATTGGATGATTTGATGAAAGCCAACAACATCACTGATCCGAATGTGTTGGCAGTTGGCCAACAGTTGACAATTCCCGGATTGGAAGGCGTCAGCGGCGTGCTCCAAACGGAAGTGGTTAACTTCGGCGATACATTCCGAAGCTTTGTACGTCACACGCAAGTCTCAGCCGAAATGCTCGAAAAATTAAATCGTCTTGTGAGTCCCAGCGAGCTTTACATCGGCGCGACCATGATCGTTCCTGTGCAAGATAATCAACCGGAATTAACAGTGCGCGCTGCGCCAACTAACGGCCAGTCATTGCTCGAACTGGCCGTGGAACAAAACACCGATCCGTGGACTCTGGTCGGACTCAACGATCTCGCGGGGACTTGGGATGGGCTGCCCGGCGATGCGTTGTACGCCCCTGGAAGTGGTTCCGGCCAAACCTCAGCCGGTTTGCCCTCTGCCTTCCTCAGCGCCAGTATCCCCACCCTACCTTTGAAACAAGGCGGCACTGCCGAGATCATTGTCAAGCCTGCAAATGGTGTCACCCTCGGCGGTACCCTTGTTGATAAACCCTTGCATTTCTTTCCAATGGGCGATGGAAACATGGTGGCATTACAAGGTGTTTATATTTTGCTCAATCCGGGAATTTATCCGCTCAAACTGGATGCCACATTGCCCAATGGAACAAATCAATCCTTTGAGCAAATGGTGCTCATCAACAGGGGCGATCAACCCACATTGGCTATCGCTGTACCGCCGGAAGATCCTACCAATATGGAACAAGAAGATAAACAAATTGCGTCCATTGTTGCGCCCGCGACTCCCACCAAAGACTGGCAGGGTAAATTCGATTTACCAGTGGGGCTGCCTATTTGTATCAAAGATTGGTTTGGCACTCCGCGAACTCTTACCTTTAACGGAAGCCCTTACAGTTACTTTCATGGTGGTGTAGATTATGGCGTTTGCTCAACAGATCACCCTTTTGATATCTATGCTGCGGCTCCCGGTACAGTAGTCTTCGCCAGCCCGGTTGCAACGCGCGGAAATTTAACGATTATTGATGATGGCTGGGGAGTGTATACACTTTACGCACACCAAAGTCAATTTGGCGTGACAGTTGGGCAACAGGTTCAGGCGGGACAATTGATCGGTCAAATCGGCGCGACTGGACATGTTACAGGACCACATCTTCATTTTGAGATGTGGGTTAATGGTGTACAGGTCAACCCACTTGATTGGTTGAATCAAGCCTTTCCGTAGAGGAATCGTAGACCAACCGTTGCACATCACACTTGATTATGCTAAACTGTAAGTAGTCATGGCCTCTATTGTAAGTTACCTGAAACAAAGTGACATTTTCTTTCAGTTCACGCCGACACAATTGGAACTGGTTGCAAACTTGTGTCAGGAGGTCACTTATAACGCCGGGGATGTGATCTTCCAAGAAAACAGCAACAGCAAAGAGCTTTATGTAATCGCACAAGGCGAAGTAGATATCTCCATCAGTTCCTGGATGGTCAATACTGTTGAAGAAAGTGGAGATCACACGGGCATTGTTAAGTTAAGGCGCGGTCAATCATTTGGAGAGATTGCACTTGTAGATGAAGGCTTACGGTCTGCATCAGCTCACGCGGCACAGAAAGATACTCGTCTGTTGGTAATCCCGCGCGATAAATTGATGATGCTTTGTGAAACTTATCCACAACTCGGTTTTCGTCTCATGTACAATCTGGCTGCAGACCTTGCGATGAAGATTCGCAACACTGATTTGCGAGCGCGTGAACAACTTTTATATCAACCTCAGATCAAAAAATAAGAAAGGTCTGGACAGAAACTCTTGACCTTTCACAATAATTAATTTAAGATTGCCGCTTAATATCTTGAAAACCACTTTAGTAGTAAGGGATAAAGTAAAAAGCCGTGAGAAAATCCCGTTCGGGGATATTTCTCCGGCTTTCGTGTAATTGTGATGGGTTGTTAAAAATTTCGCCAAAAGGAGGTGGTAGCGACATAGCTAGCATTGTCAGCTACGTTGTTGTCATACCCGTTAAGGGTAGAGTTTTCGCCAAAAACTTCGGAGGAGCAAGAAACATGACTAAGCGTTCGTTCGTTCTAATTTCAATTTTGGTTGCTGCCAGCTTAATACTCACTGCATGCGGAGGTAGTAGCGGTGGTGGCGGTACAACCCTCAAAATCGTCTCCAGCCTGCCAATGACAGGCGCATCCCTCACGCAAACCCAATCCATTGTCAACGCAGAACAACTCGCCCTCGCGCAAGCTAATAATCAGGCCTGCGGCGGCAAATATAAGATTAGCTACGAAGCATGGGATGATGCATCGGCGGCTCTAGGAAAATGGGATCCCCAAGTCGAGACCTCAAACGCCCAAAAGGCTGCAGCTGATAAGACCATTGTGGCATATCTCGGTACTTTCAACTCTGGTGCAGCGGAATTGTCCATCCCAATTCTGAATGGCGCTGGTCCATTGGTGATGGTCTCTCCTGCTAACACTTACCCCGGTCTGACCAAGAGTGTGGCTGGGATTACCGCGGATGGCGAGCCCAACAAGTACTATCCGAGCGGTGTTCGTAACTATGCCCGTTTGGCTCCTGATGATGACCTTCAGGGTGCTGTAGATGTCAAGTTCCTGCAAACGCTTGGAGTTAAAACACTTTACATCCTAGATGATCAAGAAGCTTATGGCAAGGGTGTTGCAGACTCAGTCGCGCTTGCAGCCAAGAACGCTGGCATTACGGTTCTCGGCGAAGATGGTTACGATCCGAAGGCTGCCGACTACAAGGCCGAAATGACCAAGATCTCCACCAGCAATAACGGCAATCCACCGGACGCAATTTTCCTGGGCGCTATCGTCGACAACAATTCGACCCAAATCATAAAGGATAAAGTTTCAGTCATGGGCGATAACACCAAGGTCAAATTCATGGGACCCGATGGTATTTACACAGCAGCATTTCCAACGGGCGCCGGCGATGCGGCGGAAGGTGCTTATGCCAGTGTGGGCGGCATTGTTTTCAGCCAACTTGGTCCTGCAGGCCAGAAATTCCTGACGGACTATAAGGCTAAATACGGGCCCACCGACCCCGACCCCTATGCCGTCTATGGTTATGACACGATGGGCATCGTGTTAGCTGGTATCAATAGTGTCTGCGCCGCGGGTGGCAACCCTGCCGATCGAGCTACCCTGACCAAAGCTGTTTTGGCAACCAAGGATTACAGCGGAGCGTTGGGGACCTTAACCTTTGATCAAAACGGTGACATCAACCTGCCCTACTTCGTTGTGGGACAGGTTCAAAAGGGCGCTTTTGTCCAACTTGGGCAATACACTCCGTAACATTCGAGTCAATTGAACGTTGGGGGGCAGCTCAATGCTGCCCCCCTTTCTTTTTAGACTGAGAAAATCGTTGTACATTTAGCGAGTTAATTCGCCAAGGCATCCCCAAGAAAGTATGGAGAAATCTGGCTATGAAAATTAATTATCGACGCCTTTTTCGTCCAGTTCTGGCTATCATCCTCATATATATCCTTTTGTTGGTCGGGCCCGTAGCCGGCTTCAATATTCCCACCATCTGGGCAAATATCCAATCAAATCCGAAGCAGCTGATTCAATTCTTTATCATTGGGCTGGCTAACGGATCGATTACAGCAATCATAGCCTTGGGTTACACGATGGTTTATGGAATTATTGAGCTGATCAATTTTGCGCATGGCGATGTGTTTATGGTCGGCGTATTTACTGCCTTGACCACTATTTCATTAACCGGCACTATCAATAGTACGGATCCAGTTCATATTATCTTGGGACTGATTGTGGCTCTGATCGCGGCTGTTGTCGTTTGCGCTGCACTTAATGCGCTCATCGAACGTTTGGCCTATCGGCGGCTACGTAACGCTCCGCGTCTAGCTCCACTCATATCGGCCATCGGTATGTCGTTTATTGTAGAAAATATAGGCCTGATTTGGGCGGGGCAATCATGGCTTGTCCCTTCATTTGGCACCACTGGCGGAGGCGCCCAAAAGAACTTCCCCGATTTAATAAGCACACTGATGCAAAGTTATGGCGCAAATGTAAATCTTCTGGCCAACACCAGTTTGGGTTTGCGTTTTACTATTAAGGATCTCTTGGTAATTGTTCTCTCGGCAGCCCTGATGGTTGGCTTGCGGTTATTCATCCAACGCACATCTTTGGGCAAGGCAATGCGGGCCACATCGCAAGATCGTGATGCAGCCAGAATGCTGGGAATTGATATTGATCGGGTGATCAGTATGACCTTCTTGATTGGAGGCGCGTTGGCTGGCGCGGCTGGACTGATGGCAGGCCTTTATAACGGTAATGCCTGGTGGTTTATGGGCTTTAGGGCAGGACTTGACGCTTTTACGGCCGCAGTACTCGGGGGCATCGGCAATATCACAGGTGCCATGGTAGGCGGTTTGTTAATTGGGTTATTGGCATCATTCAGCGATGGGTACCTTAATTCGGGCTATACCCACGCATGGGTATTTGCCATCTTGGTACTTGTTCTCGTATTCCGCCCCACTGGAATATTTGGTGAACAAGTTGGCGAGAAGGTTTGAGGTGAAGGATGAATAAACAGTTGAGGACACCCATAATTCTAGGAGTTGTAGGTGGCGTTATAACGTTCCTATTCGGCGGCTGGTGTGTTGTCATCATGGGGCTGGCAGTTGGCTTAATCCTTGGTCTCACAACTAAAAGGCCCGAAAAACGAGTAGGCTTCTTGCCATCTGCCCTCCAAATCTGGCCTCTTGCCGCTACTGCCGCGGGCACACTGCTGGCCATAAGTCTATTTCAGAACTATATAGTTAATCCAGCCATCGGTGACCCACCGAGTTCTCCGGGAGTTACAATCATTGCCAATTTGATAGCCTGCGTTGCCGTAATCATCATTGCACTGCTAAGCTATGGGCTATACGGACTTCCCCAAAAACTTGAACAAAGGGGCAGACTAATCTTGCTAGGACTTCTTGTGTTAGCCTTCCCGTTCATAGATGAAGCCACTTCTCTGGGTTGGACAGCACAGCTTATCTTCGCCTTAATTTTCGTGATTCTTGGTGTGGGCCTAAATATTGTAGTTGGTTTTGCCGGCCTGCTGGATCTCGGCTATGCAGCTTTCTTTGCTATCGGTGCCTATACTGCCGGAATGCTATCCTCTCCGCTTCACAATATTTATATCAATTTCTGGCTTGTGATCTGGATCGCAGCAGCGGCGGCAGCAATTGCTGGTCTTCTCCTCG
>DATKNJ010000012.1:0-5737 GCA_035541395.1 Anaerolineales bacterium | reverse complement strand
TTCAAGTCAGATACCGACACTGAGACAATTGTCTTGTTGGTGGAAGAGTACCTCGCCACAGGCCTCAACCTCGAAGAGGCTGCGCGTCAAACCTTCAAACGAATCCAGGGCGCGAACGTAGTTGTGCTGATGTCTGCCGATGAGCCGGATAAGATCGTGACCGCGCGCATTGGCAACGCGGGCGGTGTGGCGATCGGATATGGCGAGGGCGAAATGTTCGCCGCCTCCGATGTTCCCGCCATTCTCGAGCACACGCGCAAAGTTTCGTTTTTAGAGTCTCATCAAATGGCTGTGATTACGCGCGACTGCGTCAAAGTGGAAACAATTAACGGTGAGGTGATTCAACCTCAGGTCCATAGGGTCGCGTGGGATCCGGTCGCTGCTGAAAAAGGCGAGTTCCGTCACTTCATGCAAAAGGAAATCCACGAACAAGTGCGCGCACTGACCGATACTCTGGCCGGCCGCGTCGACTTCGTTCACGGTCGCATTCGACTTCCCGAATTGAATCTCACACCAGAGTTGGCAAAGCGCATTCAACGCATTTACATCACTGCTTGCGGCACTGCCGCATATGCGGGCATGGTCGGAAAAGTTCTGATCGAAAAGATCGCGCGCATTCCGGTGGAAGTAGTGATCGGCTCCGAGTTCCGTTATAGCGATCCGATCATCGATGAGAACACAGTGTTGCTCGCCATCTCGCAATCCGGCGAAACTGCCGATACGTTGGCCGCCATGGAAGAAGGACGGCGTAAAGGCGCGGTGGTATGGAGCATTGTCAATGCAATTGGATCGCAGGCGATGCGCGTGGCAGACGGATACGTCTCGATGCAAACCGGACCTGAAATTGGTGTGGCCTCCACGAAAGCCTTCACCGCCCCTCTGGTGGACCAGTACATGCTCGCCATTTTGTTGGCTGATCTGCGCGGCACACTGGATGACAAAACACGCAAAGCGCTCGTCTCTGATTTACGACTCATCCCCGATCTCGTTGGCCGCACGTTGAACACCGAAAGTGAAATCGAGAAGATCGCCTATCGCTTCAAAGATGTGGCGCATTATTTATATTTGGGGCGCGGCATCAACATGCCTATCGCCTACGAAGGCGCGCTGAAGTTGAAAGAGATTTCCTACATTCACGCTGAAGGGTATCCCGCGGGCGAAATGAAGCATGGCCCGATTGCCTTGATCGATAAGGCCATGCCGGTCTTATGCCTCACGCCGAAAGATCCCTGGCACGAGAAAATGATCAGCCAGATTCAACAAGCCAAAGCGCGCGGCGGAATCGTGATCGCAGTCGCGACCGAAGGCGATGAACTGGTCGCCTCGATGGCCGATTACGTGATGTGGGTTCCAGAAGCGCCGTGGATGCTCTCGCCGGTGATCACAGTTCTACCTTTGCAATTACTGGCTTATCACATCGCCGCCATTCGCGGCCTGGATGTTGACCAGCCGCGCAACTTGGCCAAAAGCGTAACCGTGGAATAAAAATACAAAACGGCGGACTTTCTCAAGTCCGCCGTTTTGTATTATGGCGTAGGAGTCGCTGACGGGACTGGTGTTTTGGAAGCAGTTGGCGTAGGCGTTGGCGGCGGATAAACAATCGGCAAGCTGGCAATATTGAAACTTGGATCAATATGAACGTTGCTCGATTCGATCCAGCACGGATCATGATAGATCGGATTGCGCACAACCAACCAGCCTGCAAGACTTCCCTGTCCTAGTAACTCCACTTGCGTCCCGGTTTTGATCGCGCTGACCACATCATACACGTTTCCCGGCCCAACCCAACAAAGCGCGTCCTTGATCACTGTGGGAGGCTGTTGAGTCGGAATCACTGTGGGTATGCTGGTATCGGTGGGAATTGGAGTCTCGGTAGCGGGAACAGTTGTCGGCTGGGCTGAGGCGGTACCCGTTGAGATCACAGCAACAGTCATCGCGGCAGCAGTTTGCGGCGGAACGGAAGTTTGCGTTTGACTTGTGGGAAGATTGCAAGCCAGAATAATCAATACAACGATAAAGAGAAAGCTCAAACGTTTCATACATCCTCCGCTTTCAATTGTACCGCCTTTGCTTTAGATGTTATTACGGAGTCGGTGTCGGCCACCACGGATGAGGCCAATGCCACCAGGGATATGGATAAGGATAGGGCGGATACTTGAACACCGGTGGTGCGGAATAAACGGTCAGGCTGGCTGTGTTGGTATTCGGATCAACTCGCAGCGCCTCTTGCATAATCCAGCAAGGATCGTGATAGCGCGGATTAAGAATCACCCACCAACCTGAGACATTGCCCTTTCCCAATAATTCCACCTGTGTGCCATTTTTGAGGGAACTGACTACTTCATAACGTCCGCCCGGGCCGATCCAACACAAAGTGTCCTCTGTCACCACCGACGGTCCCGGAGTGGGAGTGATGGTTGGCGCCACAGGCGTAGGCGCAGGGGCATTGGTCGAAGTGGGAAGTGGCGTTGGGGTCGCTATGGCAGAAAGTGTCTGTTGCACAGCCACATTAACTTGCATCGCAATCACGGTTGACTGTAAAGAATTAACCTGAGATTCCAAAGCCTGGTTGTCGGATGTGGAAAGGCTGCAAGCCTGGATTATGAACAGGAAAACTATCCCCAAGATAAGCATTGCTTTCGTGTTCAATCCATGCTTGCTCATATCTTTATTGTAAGACTTCCGCGGATATTTTGGGTAGGCCACACAATATTCACACAGTTATTTAAGATTCAATGCAAAGCAAAAATACATTCTCCGCGTCCATGCTCGATGCGCGCCAATTGATGGGCACTTATTCCCATTAAGTCTTCGAGCAGTGCAGTATCCATTTGGCACAATTCGGGGTGCTTCCCGATCACAGCCGCATAAGGGCAATTGGCAAATAAAATCCGCGGCCCTTCAGCGCCCGCTTCCCAACGCGCTTGATAATGACTCGCGTTCAGCTTTTCGACAGCAGACACCAAACGTTTCGCGATGGGTCCAGCTTGAGTAGGCGAATCAATTGCAATTCGCTTCGCTACGGACCTCAAAGCCTGCTCCCGTTTCAGGGGCGTTAACTTACCGAGCCATTCTTCCAACGTCGCGTCCAGTAAAACAGATACATTCTCCCCGCGCAACGCGTTCGACAGTTGATACTTCTTCACCGGCCGGCCGCGCCCCGGCGATTGCTCAATCACAGAAGTCACGCGTCCATCCGCCGCCAGGACGCGCAAATGATGCCGCGCGTTCGCCGCGGTCACTTTAAGGGCTTGAGCGACTTCATCGGCCGAAGCGACGCGCTTCTTCTGAAGATAAGCCAAAATCTTTTGTCGGGCGCTCGTCATAGTTATTGGATGATTATAATCATAATTTTATTTTTGAAAATATATTTTTTCATAAATAATTGGCTAAATTCCCGAAAGTGCTATAATCGCCAATTGTTGTAGGGGCGAAGCGTTGCTTCGTCCCTATGCAAAGAGTATATGACCCTCACTTGGGAATCTACATACGCCATCGCGTTGGAATTACGCAGACAACATCCGAATGTGAACATGGAAGATGTCTCGATCCAACAGATTTACAGCTGGACTCTCGCGCTTGAGGAATTTGAGGATGATCCGTCGCTCGCAAACGATGACATCCTGCATGCCATCTATCAAGATTGGTTCGAGGAGACTTTGAATGGACAATAACGAAAAACTGAGCTTGCCCGGTTACAACATTCCGCCAGAATTGGAAAATGCGGTAGCGATCACCAACCTGGATCGCATCTACAACTGGGGACGCCGTTCATCGGTCTGGCCGTTGATGTTTGGCCTGGCTTGTTGCGCCATCGAAATGATCGTGGCGCAGACCGCGCGTTATGATCTCGCTCGCTTCGGCATGGAAGTGATGCGTCCCAGCCCGCGCCAAGCCGACCTGATGATCGTGGCCGGCACGCTTACCAAAAAGATAACGCCTGCCGTTGTGCGCCTCTACAATCAAATGCCGGAACCCAAATATGTGGTCGCCATGGGCGCCTGCGCCTCCGGAGGTGGCCCCTTCAAGGAGGGCTACAACGTAGTGGCGGGCGTGGATAAATTTATTCCGGTGGATGTTTACATTCCGGGCTGCCCGCCCACCCCGCAGGCGTTGATCGCGGGACTGATCAAGTTGCAGGAAAAGATCGATAAAGAGTCCATTCGCAAAGTGCGCTGGTATCGCAAAGGGGCAGACACCGTCTCCATACCGGAACCCATTCTCGGCCCGGATCTGATCGACCCGCGTCGCTATGCCGAGATCAAGAACATCGCTGCTGTGAAACAAAATCAGGAGGCGGCATGACAGCTCCCGCTCAAACCTCGATTGTTGATTTGGCTGCGCGTTTCCCCGGTATTGTCACCGCCGACACACGCCCCAACTACAGCGGCTTCATCGTTGAAAAAGATAAACTGATCGAGGTCGCCACCGTCATTCGCGACGAACTCGGCTTCGATCTGCTCTCCTCTGTCACCGGCGTGGACTATCTCCCCGAAAACAAAATGGAAGTGGTCTATCATGCCTATCGCACCACCGGCGGCCCGGGATTGATTTTCAAAGTTCAAGTCCCGCGCGTAGACCCGGTGGAAGTGCCTTCGTTGTACAACATCTGGCGCGGCACAGACTTGCAAGAACGCGAGGCTTGGGATTTGCTCGGCATCAAATTTGTTGGACATCCCGACCTACGCCGCATCCTGATGTGGGAAGGCTTCGAAGGGCATCCGCTCCGCAAAGATTGGAAAGAAGGCTTCTACGAAGAGGATAATAAACCTTTCAAGAGCCGCTGGCCGGAAGGTCACTTCCAAACCGCTGAAGACAAGAATCCGTACAAGGATAACTTGAACTTCCCGCAGGACTTCGATCCCGAAAAATGGATTCCCGAAGGCGATGCCATGTTGTATGGTTCGCTGGCGCGTTATACCGTCAAAAAAGAAGGCGACCTCAGCACCGACCGCATCGTGATCAACTTTGGGCCGCAACATCCCTCCACGCATGGCGTGTTTCGCGCCGTCATGACTCTGGATGGCGAAACCATCGTTGGGTTGAAACCGGTGATGGGTTACCTGCATCGCAATCACGAAAAGATTGGCGAACGCAACACCTTCCTTCAGATCATGCCATACACCGATCGGCTGGATTATTTCAACTCGATGAGCAATAATTTTGGCTATGCGCTTGCCGTGGAAAAATTGATGAAAATCCCAGTGACCGAGCGCGCTGAGTATATCCGCGTGATTGTAGCCGAGTTGAGCCGCGTGCAGAATCACCTGGTGTTCATCGGCAACTTGCTAAACGACCTAGGCGCGATGTACACACCCGCCCTGTATGCCTTCGAGGAACGCGAATTGGTGCTCGATATCTTCGAGGCCATCTCCGGCGCGCGCATGATGTGCAACTATTTCCGCTTTGGTGGTGTGGTGCGCGATATTCCCGAGGATGTGATGCAGAAGATCAAGGACTTGGTCTTCGAACGCCTGCCCGCCAAGACCGAGGAAATAGATCGCTTCCTGACCGAGAACGAAGTGTTGGTCTCGCGCTTGAAAGGCGTGCACGTGCTCGATGGCGAGACGGCCATCCAGTATTCCATGACCGGCCCTGTGCTGCGCGCTGCGGGTATTCCCTACGATGTACGCCGCGCCGATCCTTACTCCATTTACGATCGCTTCGAGTTCGATGTAGCCTGCCGTCAGCATGGCGACTTATACGATAACTATCTTATCCGCCTCGATGAGGTCTA
>DATKNJ010000011.1:0-7441 GCA_035541395.1 Anaerolineales bacterium | reverse complement strand
GTAACAATCTGGACCTGGTCTTCGCTGCAAACATCATTTCGGCAAACCTTCACTTTGACATAATAAGTGCCGGGAGTTCTAAAGGCGTAACTAAAAGTCCCCACCCATAATGCAGGCCCGGAAATAATTTGACCGCTGCTGGATATTTGCCAGGTAAACTCGCAAGGGGATTGCATACAAGTGGTGGTATTTCCATTTAACGATTTAGTAAACGATCCACGCGCGTTAAATTGAACTGTCAAAGGCACCGGCCCACCCAACCTATTCGACTGTATTCTAACATTCATCGTCTCTGAAGGAGGTTCAGGCGTATTGGTTGGCAAAGGAGCAGCAGTTGGAGGAATAGGAGCCAATGTTGACTCAACGGCTGTTACCGTTGAGGATGGACTCGGCATAACAAATGGTGTGGAAGTTAACATTGAAGTGAGTGAAGGTATAGGCGTCCAATCAAAATAATTTGCGTACAGGTGGGAACGCCAGTAATGCTTGTATCACCACACCAAATAATGCAAGAACAGCAGTAATAATTCCTCCCCAAAAAGCAATTCGAGCGACTTTGATGCTTGTTTTTTCTTCTTCTTTGTCAGCCATGTCGTCCTCCCTGACAATGCTACATTGATGATATGTAAATATTATAAGACGACGTCTTTCGGGGAGCAATAGACTTTATACTATTTCGAGTAAAATACTCCAAATTCATCTCGTCAAATCAAAGCACATGGCGCGCGAATACCATTATCTCTGGACATATGATCTTGAGGCCTCGCCGGAGGCGCTTTGGCCGTTGGTCTCAGATACGAATCGCTTCAACCGCGATACCGGTCAGCCCGCGATAGAAATGCTGGGCACCCAAGGCGGGACTCGTCATGTGCGCTTCAAATTACCGATCATCAAAATCGAATGGGACGAAGAACCCTTCGAGTGGACGTATCCATATCGCTTCGGAATCGTCCGCCGCTATCACAGCGGACCGCTGGCCGAAATGCGCGTCGATTGTCGCCTTGAGCCGCGCGTACCTTCCGGTACGCGACTCAGCTATGAGGTCTGGGCGCGACCGGCCAACCCGTTGGGCTATCTCGCTATTCCGATGGGAATCGGTTTCTACAGCGCACAACGTTTCAAAGATACATTTCATTATTACGATCAAATCGCTTCACGCGGCGGAACCGCGCTCACGATCCCTCGAGAACGTCATCTCAGTCCGAGTGGACATGCCCGCCTGCAAGCTTTGAGTCGCGAACTGACTCAACAAGGCGTGGACGAAAAAATCCTGGTCAACCTATATGAGTTCCTGCACCGCGCTGATGATATTTCGGTGCAACGCATGCGGCCTTATGCGCTGGCCGATGCCTGGAGGTTACCGCGCCGCAAAGTGCTGGAAGCCTTTTTGCGCGCTACGCGTCTCAGCGCGTTGGATATGTATTGGGAACTGCTTTGCCCGGAATGCCGCGGCACCAGTGAAGGCCACGGCAAGCTGAGCGAAGTCAACAGTCATTCGCATTGCAAAACCTGTAACATCGATTTCACTGTGAACTTCGACCACAACGTGGAAGTTGTCTTTCGGCCCAATCCATCTGTGCGCGCCGTAGATGAGAATCTCGAATTCTGCGTGGGCAGTCCGCAACGCCAGCCGCATGTGGTCGTTTCGCATATCGTGCCCGCGGGCGAAGAACTTCCATTTCGCACTGTATTAGACGAAGGTCGTTATAGTTTACGCGCCAGCGGCTTGCTCGGCTTCCAAGCTTTGATGGCAACGCCTCAAGGATCGGACTCCTTGATCGCGCGTGCCAGCTCACAAGGCTGGCCGCGTGAAGAGACGAATATCTCGCTCACTCCCCGCCTCAACTTGATCAATCAAACTGATGAGGCGCGCACCTTTGACTTGGTTCGCACAGCCTGGTCCGATCAAGCGGCCACCGCGGCCGATGTGACCGCGTTACAAGTCTTCCGCGATCTCTTTGCCAGCGAAGTGCTGCGGCCGGGTGAGGAAATTTCGGTCGGCTCCGTGACGTTGATGTTCACCGACTTACGCGGCTCAACGCGACTCTATCAGCAAATCGGCGACGCGCCTGCTTTCGGACGCGTGCGCGAACATTTCAAGTTACTCGAAGAAGCTGTAGCCGCTGAGGGTGGCAACATCGTCAAAACAATGGGCGACTCGGTGATGGCCGCGTTCAGAAATCCGTCCGCGGCGTTACGCGCTATTTGGGCCGCTCAACTGAAAATGTCCGGCAGTGAACCGAGGTTGTGGCTCAAAGTTGGAATCCATCAAGGGCCGTGCATCGTCGTCAATTTGAATGATCGACTCGATTACTTCGGCTCAACGGTGAACGTCGCCGCGCGCTTGCCAGCTTTCTCCAACGGCGGCGAAGTCATCTTGTCCGAGTCGATTCATAACGATTATGAGGTGCAAGGTTTTCTGGAAAAGAATGCGCGGCCCAATTCATTGGAGCGTTTTAACGGCGAAGTGAAAGGGTTCAACGTGCCACTTGCACTGTGGCGAATGAAGTTATAAACTTTGGGGGTAATGCCGAATATCGGCAGGCATAATTCAACTTTAAAGGAAAAATAGTGAAAACAAATTTTTATCGGTTGTGCATGATCCTCGCGGCTTGCACTTTGATTGTCACAAACTGCGCGCCGCAACCGCCCGCTCCAAAGCTTCCGGCGGTGCCCACCTTCCCTCAACAATCTTCGCCCACTGAACAAATTCCAGTAACGCAATCCAATGAGGCTGCCACTTCGCCAACAGCTACCGCGTCGAACGAGTCATTGAATGTCCCCTCGAACGCGCCGCATGTGGATGTGTTGGACGTGACTCACCTGCCTCTCGGCGATGGAAAGATTTCATCAGCGCCCCAAAAAGGATATGTATATAGTTGCCAGACTCAATTCAATGGTCGAGGCGCGTCGGGTGCAACGCCGTGGATCAACAGCGATGGCACGTGGGACATGACGAAAAAAGTTTCTGTGGAAGGTTCGGTCAATTGGCCACACAATTTCACAACCAGCATACAAGGCGACAAGCGCGTCTTTACGACGAACGATCTGCCCGATCACGCGACAGGTGTTTTTCCAATCAGTCTGGCGGATTATGCGCATCACTTCGATCAGAACCCGAATTCGATCAAAGCCCAGTCGATTACTTTCAGCGTTCCAGCCAACCCGACAGTTGCCGCGCTGCCAACCTGCGTTGGCGGTGAAGTGGGCATCATGCTCTCCGGCGTTTTACTATTCAGCGCGTTCGATGCCGAAGGCCGCGACGCGGTCGCGCACGAAGTACAGGACCAATGCGATGGGCATCCGCAGGAAAGCGGCTACTATCATTATCACGGCCTGAGCAGTTGTCTCAAAGATAACGCCACGGGCCAATCTGCGCTGCTAGGCTACGCTTTCGATGGATTCGGAATCTACGGGCCGTACGGCGCGGATGGAAAAGAATTAACCGATGCCGATCTCGATGAATGTCACGGCATCACATCCGAAGTAGAATGGGATGGCAAACAAGTAATGATGTATCACTATGTGGCAACGCGCGAATTCCCATATGTGGTGGGATGCTTCCGCGGGGCTCCATCTGTCATGGCATTGACCGCGCCGAATGGAGGCGGAGGTCCACAACAAGGCGGCGGCCAGCAACAACAAAATGGTGGGCAACCGGGCGGACAAGCCGGACAACCTCCGCAAGCCGCGATTGAAGCTTGCGCGAACTTGAATCAAAATGTGAGTTGTTCGTTCAAAGCCCCCAATGGAACCATCAATGGCGTTTGCCAAATGCCGCCACAGACACAGCAACTAGTCTGCGTTCCGCAAAACAGAGCGCCATAAAATCAAAAGGCGAGCCAATGGCTCGCCTTTACTTTAGCAATTCTTCCAATTGTTTCCAATGTTCCGACTCGTGTTTCGCCATGCGCCGCGTTTGCGTGAACACTGTATGTTTGCGTTCAAAGATAATTGCGGATCGTTCCCAAGATTCAAATGGCAGCTCTTTCAACACGCGTAAAAGATTCGCGCGCTGCCAAGAAAAGGCCTGAAGCGACTCGGCAAATGGCAATTCCGCATAACGCGTGACCTTGGCCCATTTGCGTTCATTGATGTCCGGTAAAACAGGATTCTCTTCAGCCAGCATGGCATAGATGCTGTGAGTCCACACGTCAGCGCAGGAACGGAGATGCGCGAGGATGTCAGACGCCGACCAGGATTTCGCGTCGGGTGAGAAATGCAAATTCGCGTCGCGCAGGTTCGAGGTCCGCGCGAAGAGGCGGCGCGGGGTTTCTTCCAAAATCATCAGAGCCTTCTGAATCTCAGCTTCCGTGGCTTTCATGTCTCATCATCCAAACGGAAATTGCCAGCAGAATCAAGCCCGCAGCATCGAAAGAAATAAAACGCAGAAGTGACGTTCTCAAAATTGTATGTTCGGGCGGCAGACCAAAAAAAATCAAACTTTCGCCGAGCACACCGACGAGTTGCATGGCCAGCGACAAATTCAAAGCCAGCCGATAACGATGCGGATGCCACAGCGCGACCAAGTATGGAAGGTTCCACATCAAAAACAAAACGCCGGTGCCGCGGATGGCGGTTTCGCCCGCGAGGCCGTTCAATTCAAAACCCGCGACGTAAGCACCCGGCGTGAACATAAAAGTGAACGCGGCTTGCAAATTCCAAGCCGTGACGATGCCAATCAGCACGCGCACCATCCAAAGACGAAGATTTGCTTTATCGGTCAAAGTCAATCATCTCCACTTATCTCTGGTTAGATCCATTCCGCGTCCACCGTTCTTTCATTTTGTACATCGCCGGTATTGACCGTTGACTTCGGCTCCAGCAGCATCACATGGACTTCTTCTTCCGCCACCGGCAAATGCTCCACACCTTTGGGAATGACGATAAATTGTCCTTCGCGAACAGTTAACTCCTGATCGCGCAATTTGATGACCAATGTCCCTTTGATCACCAAAAACATTTCGTCTTCACTCTCATGTTGATGCCAGACGAACTCGCCTTTAAGTTTCGCGATCTTGACATAATTCTGGTTGAGTTCACCGATAATACGCGGATGCCAGAAATCAGGAAATAAGTTGAATTTTTGGGAGATGTCAATGGATTGAATCATCATTACTCCTTTTGTTCCCAGCAATAACTAACAACTGGATTTTATCAATAATTCCATTGAGAGTGACGACTAATCTTCAATTGTGCTGTATAATTTTTTCAAAGGAGCGGATTATGACCATCCCCGATTTCCAAACCATCATGCTTCCCATGCTTAAAGCCGCCAACGATGGAAAAGAACATACCGTACACGATTTCGTTGATATTTTAGCTAAAGAGTTTAAACTAACTCAAGAAGATTTAAATGAGTTTCTGCCAAGCGGGAAACAAACTCGCTTTTTCAATCGCGTAGGATGGGCGAAAACGTATCTATCGAAATCTGGTCTTCTTGCAATGTCAAGACGTCCTTTCTAGGTAATAACGGAGCGAGGAAAAGACGCCCTCGAGAAAAATCCAGCCAAGATTGACATGAGATATTTACAGCAATTTCCTGAATATATACAGTTTCGCGAGACCCAGAGAGCATCAAATGATGAAGATACAAGAGCAAGTGAAAACTCAACGCAACAAACACCTGAAGAAATTCTTGAGGAAGCATACGATGAAATTCGCGAAAATCTGGCGCAGGAAATTTTGGAAAATGTTTTAAATTGTTCGCCTGCATTTTTTGAACGACTGGTCGTTGAATTACTAGTTCAAATGGGATATGGGGGCTCTCGTCGAGATGCTGCAAGAGCAGTTGGACAAAGTGGTGATGGCGGAATCGATGGAATTATTGATGAAGATCGTCTTGGCTTAGATACAATTTATATTCAAGCAAAACGATGGGAAAACCCTGTCGGAAGGCCAGAGATTCAAAAATTTGTCGGAGCGCTAATGGGCAAACGCGCACGAAAAGGAATTTTTATAACTACTTCCGCTTTCACGAAGGATGCTTCAAATTATGTTGAAAGCATCGACTACAAAATTATTCTGATTGACGGGAATCGGCTGGCTGACTTGATGATTGACTATGATATTGGAGTAACTGAAATTTCGTCCTACCACCTAAAAAGAATTGACTCGGATTACTTTGCAAATGGCGGATAGGTGATTTATTTTTTATTATTCAACATTTCTAGAATTAATATTGTCAATTAAATATATCAACTTCACTGCCATCGCCTCGCGGCCGAAATTCTCCTCCAAGTAGCTTCGTCCCTGCAAACCCATCTGGCGCGACTTGGCTTTATCTGAAGCCAGCGTGCGAATCGCATTCGCCATCGCAAAGGGATTCCCCGGCTGCGCAAAGAGTCCGCAATGCGCGGCTTCCACCACTTCGCGAATCACGCCGTCAATTGCCAGCACCACTGGTCGCCCCGCGGCCATGTAATCGAACACTTTATTCGGATACGTAGTCTTATATTCTTCGAGCGGTTTCAAGATCGCGAGGCACGCGTCCGCCGCGGCCAACGCGGCAGGCATCTCTGTCTTCGGCACCGACGGCACAAAAGTCACGTTGTGCAAATTCATCGCCGTGGCTTGCGCCATCAACGCGGGCTTCTCCTTGCCATCGCCCACCAGCGCAATTTCCACCTCGGGCAAATCTTCCAACAGACGCGCCGCCTCCAGCACTACATTCAAATCGTTCGACATGCCATGCGCACCCGCGTACATCGCCACAAATTTTCCTTCGAGATGATGAACTCGACGGAACGACTCGCCCTCGTCCGCAGGATCGAACATGGACGGGTCCGCGCCGTTCGGAATCAAATCCACTCGCTTCGCGCCCCGCGCCTTTACATGCTCCACAAACCCCGGGCTGTTGACCATCATCCGGTCCGCGGCGCGGTACAAGAATCGCTCGAGCCATTCCGAGAGTCGAATCAGGATCGGATTCGTCAACACACCAACTGCGACCGCGAACTGCGGCCATAGGTCGCGCACTTCAAACAGGAATTTGGCGCGCTTGAGTCGCGCCAACGCCCAAGCTGTGACTCCCTGAAAGATCGGCGGCGATGTGCCCCAAACCACGTCCACATTCTTCACGCCGAGACCGATCCAAAACGAGGAGAACATAAACGAGAAAAACGCGAGGATGCGATGAAAGAACGACTTATGATGCGCGGAATAAACGCGAGCGCGAAGAATACATAACCCGTCCCCCTCTTTCTCTTCCCCCATTTTCTCCGAAAATGGGGGAAGCCGGAGGGGGGTCCCCGTTATGTAACTCACCGGGCTGGCAATCACCGTCACGCGATGCCCGCGCGCGACCAAGTAACGCGCCAGTTCATAATGACGCGTCCCACCTGGTTCATCGAGGGAGGCAAACGCTTGATGGATAATAAGGATGTGCATACTTAATATTGTTTTGGTGGTTGAGCAGGCGATGCTCATCCGGCCATGTCGA
>DATKNJ010000010.1:0-7957 GCA_035541395.1 Anaerolineales bacterium | reverse complement strand
TGTAATGGCGATCCGCAGCGGTGATCAGGTGACAATCACGTGGGACTATACCACGCCTGTTCCGCCCGGCATGCGCGAAAGTACCGATAGTCCGCTTTGGCTGGTGGAATTGTGGACTTGCCAGAAAGGCCAGCTTGTCTTTACACCGATTGGTGCGTTTGATTCGACAGTTGTGATCACAGATGAAGCTGGCTGTTCAGAGCCATCGCATGGACACGTCTATCTCTCTGACGTGGATGGCTACGACGGTCCGACCGAAATCAAGTGGCCGGCGATTCAGTAATAATGTTCTGCGTTTGAATTTCAAAAGCCCCTGAAGCTCAAGACCTTCAGGGGCTTTTTGTTTCAGATATAATCCCGCCATGCGAAAAATAACTTTAGCGGTAATTGTTTTTCTGTTCCTCATTGCATGTCGACTACAGACGACCTCAACATCTCCTGCATTCACTGCGACCCCTCCTACCTACAGTTCAACATGAGATTTTCAATCCAAAAATATTTTCTTCAATTTGTTTTCACGGCTTTGTTATTTTCTGCCTGCACATCCCAAGCGATTTCACCTGCTGCGACTTCATCGCCTCAATTTGCCATTGTTCCCAATACGCCCACGCCGACTCTGATTCCATCACCCACCGCGACTCCAACACCTCAGCAGCTCCTTTTTCCATATACAATCGATGGCTTGCGGAATCATCAATATCAAAGCGGCAAGATTCATATCCGTCAAATGCTGGAACAAACGGATGTTTATACGCGCTACGCGATTGATTATCCCAGCGATGGTTTGACGATCACTGGCATCATGCAAATTCCCGTACATGGCAAGTTACCTTTTCCGGTCATTGTGATGAATCACGGGTATTTCAATCGCGACGAATATTCGCCGGGCGATGGCACTTGGCGCGCAGCGGAATATCTCAATCAACGCGGTTATATAACACTGGCATCGGATTATCGCAGTTGGGGCGAGTCGGATATCGGCCCAAGTTTTTATTATTCCGGCCTTGCTATTGATGTAATTAATTTGCTCAATGCAATTCCATATATTCCTCAGGCAGACGCGTCGCGTATCGGCATGTGGGGACACAGCATGGGCGGCGGTGTCACGGTCAAAGTGCTGACGATTGATTTGCGCGTTCGAGCCGCGGTGTTGTATTCCACAGTCAGCGCGGAAGATGCAGATATGATCAATCGCTGGGGGCCGGGCTGTATCGGCGATTTGAGCGCTGGCGAGCTTCAAGTCGGCTGCAATTCGTCCGATATCGTTCCGCTTACTCTGCCGCGAGATTTGATCGAGGCTTATAGCGACTCGTCCACTGATCCAGATTTGTTGGAGCAGATTTCTTCGTTCTATCATCTTGACTTGGTCGCTGCTCCCGTTGAAATTAACTACGGCACCGCTGACGGACTCACTTCCGCGGGCGCACCGCCGGAATGGTCGAAGAAGCTGTATCAAGGTCTGGTGGACGCGGGCAAGGACGCACAAATATTTGCTTACGAGGGCGAAGGTCATTCTTTCAATGGCGACGCGTGGCTGGCTTTTATGGAACGTTCCGCGCGTTTCTTCGATCAGTATGTAAAGGATGCGCCATAATGCTTGACGACAGCTTATTTGTCGGCTAAAATCTCGTCACTATCTCTTCTTGAAAGGAGGCACGTCAACTGATGAAAGCCATCTTGGTTTCCCGCTCAACGGTTATTAGCGCGCCTCCTGCGAGGACGATGTAGTTTCATTTTGAATTCCTTCGAACCGCAGGCGCGCTTGCCCTGCGGTTTTTGATTCCCGCCGCAGGAAGTTGCTCCTGTGGTTTTTATTTTAAGGTCGATCAAAATGAATCTGAAAGATGCTTACGAGTTCTTCGATGAACTCGACGATCTCGATCACGGCGGTTCGACAAAATCGAATAAGAAGGTTTCCAAAAAGCGCGAGTCGAAAAAGCTTGAGACCGACGCGAGGCTCTTTGTCCGCGCTCAGGAAGTCGCACGCGAGTTTAAGTTCACTTACAAGGCAGCGCGCTTCGAGGAGGCTTGGCTGCTGTCTTCGCTGGAGGACATTGCTGATCATCGATGGGTTTCCGATGTGCTGCGCAAAGTGAAGGCTGGAAAAGAAGCCTCCGTTTATCTTTGCAAAGCAGGCGCGGCGCTTCCTGGTGCGGAGTTCGTTGTCGCCAAAGTCTATCGTCCGCGCACATTACGCAACCTGCGCAATGACGGTATGTATCGCGCGGGTCGTCCTGATCTCGATGATGAGGGCCGGATCGTGATCGATGACGGTATGCAGCACGCCATGCAAAAGAAAACGGATTACGGTCGTGAGTTGTTGCATCAATCCTGGATCGCGTACGAATTTACATCCATGCAAGAGTTGTATGCCGCGGGTGCGGATGTCCCGAAGCCGCATGCCATGTCGAGCAATGTCATCGTCATGGATTTCATCGGCGGCGACAATGTATCTGCGCCGACACTGAGCGATGTCAAACTTGCCCGGTCTGAAGCCAGAGTCCTGTTTGAGCGCATTATGCACAATGTGGATATTTTGCTTGCACACGAACGCATCCACGGTGACCTCTCCGCTTATAACATTCTGTATTGGGATGGCGACATCACGCTCATCGACTTCCCGCAAGTTGTCTCGCCGAAAGCGAATCGTCATGCCTTCGAGATTTTCCAGCGCGATGTGAAACGCGTTTGCGACTACTTTGTACGACAAGGTGTCCAGGCTGATGCGCGGAATCTGGCAATCAGCCTGTGGACTTCGCACGGTTATCGCGCCACGCGCGACGAAGACGACGATGCGTCGTAAAAACAAGGCCAGCTTTTGCTGGCCTTGTTTTTTTTATCCTGAAAAATTTTTTCAAAGGCTTTCAATTTGCCTTTTACTCATGCTCGAACGATCCAGCCACGTTTCCAGCCGAAGAATAATATTAGGCCAACAGCAGACGATCCAGCACAAAGTGAGCACCCACGGCATCAACTTCCATCCGAATGCCGCGATCATCAGCCACGAAAAAATGGCCAATATTCGACTCCCTTGCGATTGCTTGGTAAGTATGGCTAGCGCGGGCAGTGCCATGACTGAATGGTGCTCCCAGATAATACGAGCGATTAACAATGGGACGATGATTGTTGCCGATAGCGCCATAACCGCCGAAATTTTTTTAATTCGCAAAGCAGTATATAGAATAATTACCCCGCTCAAAATCCAGGACACTATGTCGCCATATCTTGGAAAATAATAAGTTAATAAACCGGTCCATGAGGCAAAATAGGGCGTATGAGCGAGTACCAGAATTGCATGGAAACTCCCTTTAATCCATAAGTTTAAACTTGTGACTGGTAACATGACCAGCACAATGATGAGGACTGTAATTAATCCTGCAATAATGCTGCGTTTGTATCCTTGCAGGAAGAGAACCATGGTGCTCACTAGTGGCGTAATTTTAAGTAGAATACCCAGAAATAGATAAGTTCCCAGCTTCACCTCGTGGTTGGATTGAATCGCATAGATCGATAACAATAACAGAGCCGCGACAAAGAAATTGACTTGCCCGAGATAAATTGTTTGCCATGTGGGTGGGAAGATGAACACTGCAAGAAATGCCGTCTTCCAGCCAAGAGTTTGACGCAACAAGATAAAAAAGAAAATGGCGCTAAGAAATGCCAGGGCTACACAGAAATAGCTTGCGGAAATAATTGGGAGCAGGGAAAGCGGGATCAGAAGGACTGCTAGGAAGGGCGGATACAAGTATTGAGAAAATGAATAATTTGCGATCTTTTCTAAAGATGTGGAACTCCCATCATAGGGATCGAGTCCATACCGAAGCGCGGTCGCCGCGGCGATATATGACCGCGCATCATAGCCCGGGGGATATGGATTTTGGAATAGAAATCCATAAATTCTTTGGAGCAGTAGCCAACTGAAAATAATGATTAGGAATGCCGCGATCCATTTTGACCATGTCCTGTTCATTCGCTGTCCCATTTATCTGAAGATAAAATTTTACCGATTATTTGGAAGGGTGTTTTCCCCATAGCCCGAAGCCTGCTTTGCGGCGGATTTCTCTTCGTTCATGCTGTTCGTGGATTTCTTCCACGTGCGCGACCTTCTCCTTGATAGCGGCTTCCAGCCATAAGCGACCTTTCTCTGCTGTGGCAAAACTTCCCGCACCGTACGCGCCGGTTTTTGTATCATCATCCCAGGGTGGATTCGCGATCAGGGATCCGCTCTCGATCCAATCCATGAAATAAGATGGCGTGGCAACGAAATCGGTTTCGTCTGCAACGCGTTCCATGTGACATAGATCGGGTCGCAGGTGAAGCATGAAGGATGTCTCTAGTTCACCGGCGTGGCCCATGCCACCGATCTTCGACTCGCGATATTTCTCCAACGCTGCTGCGCCGATTGGTCCGGATGTATGCAGGAATGATGTGGCGCAAAAGATTCGGCGGTGACGTTCTCCCGCGTATTTCACGATGTTGACTAGGAATGACATGTTGCCGCCGTGACCGCTCATGAAATAAAAGCGATCAAAGCCGCGCGCCGCAAGTAGATCGATCACGGCGACCCAAAAGTCCTCGAAGGCGCGTCCGCCGGCGTTCATCGTGGCTGCAAAAGAACTGCGATGTGTACTGACGCCATATGGCATGACTGGCAATGTGTAAGCGCGAGTCGGTGCTTGTTCGACTGTTCCCTTGGCGATGGTGTCGATGATGATCGTATCTACCGAGAGGGGCAGGTGGAATCCGTGTTGCTCGGTGTGGCCTATGGGAATCAGAATGACTTTGCCGATCTCAGAGTCTGGCGGAAGGAAAATTGTTTCCGAATATTGAGTCGAGAGGGGGAGTGTTATCCGCGATTCGATATTTGGGATTCTGTAAAATGATTGTGGATCGAGTCCTTGCGGCGTTAAGCAATAGACGCGTGTGAACCCATCGTCACGCAGGCTATCTAACAGATTCGCGATGTATTGACCGAAGACTGATTCCGGCAAAGCCAATCCGCTGCCGCGCCAACCGAACGGGAATGGTGGCAGGAGTCCGATTTGATTGGGATGGCTCAGTGAAGCGGCAAGCAGGTTCAAGTCATAGCCCGAACCGATTGGTAGCACGAGTGGCACGTCACGCGGCAAGGCCGCAACCTCTGGCCAGGTCAGTTCTTCATAGTGAATGTATTGCGTCATAATTTGAATTTCGTGTAGTCAATATAATCAAACCTAACTTGGAAGTAAATACCAATCCAAAAACTGCTCTAACCGCGCATATGCATCCAACTGATTATCGCGACGCAAGAAACCATGCGGTTCATCATCATATGTTTTATATTCGAAAGTTTTGCCTGCACGGCGCAGCGCCTCTGCCCATTCTTCAGATGCCTCAGGCGGAACAATATCATCGAGTAGGCCGTGCAAAATCAACACTGGCTTCTTAACATTTTGTACGTCATGAATGGGGGAGCCATCAATATAGACCTGACGATTCTTTGACGGATGACCGAGGAAGATTTCCGTATACAGGCGCAACTCGCGACAACATTGCGCCCAAGAACTGATCAAATTTGAATCGCCATATTTGGTCGCGCCACACGCGAAAAGATATTCGGGATCGCGTGAAAGCGCACAGACAGTCATGTAGCCGCCATAGCTTCCGCCAAAAATGCCAATGCGTTCGCTATCCACTTCGTGCAAACGGCGCAAATATTTGGCGCCATACAAACAATCCTGCATATCGCCTTTGCCCCAATCGCCATAGTTGCGATGCTCGAATTCCACGCCATAACCAGTAGAGCCGCGATAATTCGGCGCGAGAAATGTATAACCTTTCGCGATAAAGTACTGCGCCAGAACGTCCCATTCGAACGCGTACAAAGATGAAGGCCCACCATGTGGATGCACAATCGCCGCGCCGTTTGATTTTTCTGGCTTGAACAACAAGGCGGGGATTTCCAACCCATCAAAACTTTTATAGCTCACGCTCTCGGGCATCACCAATTGATTGTGCGCCAAGGCGGGCGATTGTGAAAATGTCAATTGAGTCACTTGCTTGCTTGCAATCTCGATTCGATAAATATCCGGCGGCTGAACAGGCGACTCGTATTCGAAAGTTAATGACTTGCCATCCGGCGACCAACTGGGCCGTGAGTGAAATCCCAATCCGCTTCGCAATTCGGACACTTGGCCTGTTTCCGTTTCGACGAGAATCAACTCGTAGGACGCATCGCGATTCAACGTCGCGGCAATGGTCTTGCCATCTGGCGACCAAACCACATCCGAGATGTCATAACCTTCTTTCGTGACCTGATGCAATCCTTCGCCATTCGCCCTGATTATCCACAAATCATCGTGACCGGCTTCCTGCGAAACAAACGCCAGCCACGCGCCATCTGGCGACCAGCGCGGCATCCACATACGGACTTTTGGCAAGCCATGAATAAGCTGAATCTCATTTGTCGCGAGATCGACCACACGAATATCAAGGCGATTTAAATCGTCAAAGGGACGATACACGAATGCAATATGCTTTCCGTCTGGTGAAGGTTGAGGGTCCCAATGATCGCCATTGGAATCGGTTGTCAAAGCACGTGGCCAGATACCATTGATATCGGTAAGAATAAGTTGATCAGCATCGTTGCGTTCCACGCCAACGATGATTCCGCGCGAGTCGGGCATCCATTTTGGGCTGGAGGCAGAAGTAGTAAAGTCTGTAATCTTTTTTGGGAGTCCACCATCAACTGGCACAATGTGAGCATGATCTTTCATTGTGAACGCAATCCAACGCGAGTCAGGCGACCATTGCGGAACTTCATCATCCCAATATGGGACGAGGTCGCGCTCTGTGCTGATTCGGCTGGGCCAGCCACCGTTTGACGAAAGCAGGTATACGTCGGAGAGAGTCTCGCTATCCTTGATAAATGCAATTGTCTTTCCATCAGGCGAAAGGGCCTGGCAACGAATCCGTTCGAGTGAGGTAATCAGCGATATGCTCCAACCCTGCGGGGGCTTAAGATCTGGTCGTGCTATTGAAGGCCAGCCATTACGTTCGTATTTCTCAACTAATTTGATGGGCTTCTCCATGAAAACTCCTCTATTGGTGTTTTGTCCTTTAAAGTATATACTCTTTTCCTAAATAAAAAAATCCAGTACAATCTTTGCAGGAATGACGTTGAACCGTTTTCGAGACCGTACTATTTTGACCAAGACCTAAACACCGAGCAACTCGCGCCGGGCAGCTTATTGCCGTGACGCGAGTTGCTTTAGTTCTTGGGCACGCTCAGTTCGAGGAGAATGCGATGAAACAAAAAATGTTTTATGTTCTTATGCTTGTGGCGCTGGTTCTTTCAGCGTGTGGAACGCAACCGAACGCGACAGCCACATCAGCACCCACTTCTGCATCTGGTGCAGTACCTGCCACTAGCGCTCCAGCCGCCGCGCCAACCTCAAGCGGTCCTGCTATTTTGCATGTCGGCTGGACAGAAAACCCGGATACACTAAACCCAGCTTACGCGTTTTTGACTCAATCTTATACAATCTTTGATCTGATTTACAGCACCATGACCACTGAAGCTCCGGATGGAAAGTATATTGGAGTTTTGGCAAAAGATTGGTCTGTGGCTTCTGATAATGTGACTTGGACCATTCACTTGAAAAGTGGGATCAAATGGCACAATGGAGAGGCATTTAAAGCCAGCGATCTCGTCTGGGCGATCAATGCGGTTATGCAAAACCCGGATTGGTGGTCTACATCCTCGAACTATACCAACGGCTTTAAGGAAGTGACCGCGTCAGATGATAATACCGTACAAATCGTGACGGATTATCCGATCGCGAATATGGAGTATCGTCTGTCTTTCCTCTATGCCGTTTATCCGCCGGATTTCAAAGATTTCAAAACCGCTGAAGACCTGCAAAACTTCAATAACTTCAACGCGATTGGAACTGGCCCGTTCAAGATAAACACCTTT
>DATKNJ010000009.1:0-19112 GCA_035541395.1 Anaerolineales bacterium | reverse complement strand
AATATCGTCCTGGCGGTATTGATCCTGGCTGCAACCGCTGTGGCGAGAGCTTCATAAAGTAAAAAAATCCGACTCAGCAGAGTCGGATTTTTGATTCATAGTTTGATCAGAATTGGAGCGAGCACGCCGGTCAAGTCGTACGTCATCGCACCTGTGATTTTGACAGGCACGATCTCTCCGACTTCGGCCTGCCCCTCCACAAAGACCATGCCATCGATCTCAGGCGCGTCCCGATAAGACCGCCCGATAGAGATTCCGTTATCAAATCCTTCGATCAGCACATTCAGCGTTTTGCCGACATAAGATTGATTGACTTGCATCGAGATGGTCTGCTGTAATTCCATCAGGCGCTCGTAACGCTCCTGTTTAACTTCAGCCGGAATCGGATCGCCAAGCGGCTCAGATGTAGTGCCCGGCTCGAACGAAAACTGAAACGTCCCAACGCGGTCGAAACGAATCTCCTGCACAAAATCCATCAATGCTTGAAACTCTTCTTCTGTTTCTCCGGGATATCCCACGATAAACGTTGTGCGAATGGCAAGATTTGGAATAGCGGCGCGCATCTTACCGAGCGTCCGGTGAACCCAATCAATATTCGAAGGGCGACGCATTCGGTACAACGTTTTCGGATGCGCGTGTTGCAAAGGCATATCGAGATACGGCAATACTTGTTTGCGCGTGGCCATGACTTCGATTAAACGGTCGGTAACATAGCCGGGATACGCGTACATGATACGGATCCAATCCAAGTCGGGGACAGAGTCGGTCAAGTTCTCCAATAAAACAGCCAGCCCATCTTTCATCCCCAAATCGTGACCATAATCCGTAGTGTCCTGTGCGATCAAGACCAATTCGCGTACACCAGCATCGCGCAAACGCTGCGCTTCGTCCAGAATCATATTCATCGGACGACTGACCGCTGTGCCTTTGATCAGCGGGATCGCACAAAACGCACATGGGCGACGACAACCATCCGCGATCTTTACATAGGCGCTTGCGCCAGCCACGGACGCACGCAATGTGTCCTGTTCGTCCGAACCAACGGTGGCAGCTTCTGGCAAATGATAGAGCGGCTCAGGATGCGAGCTTTTACGAAGCTGGCGAACCACCTGCACAATGTCCATCCAACGACGCGTGCCTAACACGCCGTCCACGCCGGGCACTTTCTGAGCAACTTCCTCGCCATAACGCTGTGTGAGACAGCCTGCCGCGATCAGAATTTGATCGTCGCGTTTCAAGTCGGCCAATTCTCGCAATGTATTGAAAGACTCTTCCTTGGCAGGACCAATAAAGCCACAAGTATTGACGATCAACACATTGGCACGTTTGGGATCATCCACTGCGCGATAACCATCACGCAGTAACAACTGCGCCATCGAATCTGAATCGACAGTGTTTTTAGCACAACCCAGGGAAACCAAATGAAAAGTATTTTTAGACACGGATAAAGTCCTCTCGCTTTATTGAGACACTGGCGTGGGTGTGGGCGTAGAAGATGGAGTAGGTGTAAATGTCTGCGTGACCGTCGCCGGAATGTTCGGTGTAGCAGTTGAGGTGGCCGTGGCCTCCGGTGTAGGCGTGGTGATTGAATTCGCCGAATAAATTAAATTGACCACCTCGCCAAACGAGCCAAGCAATCCCAAATTCTTTCCATTATACGTGACGCGCAACGCGGCAGCATTACCAGTCAGAATTTGTACGCTGGTCGCCGCATCAAACGGATAATTCGTGTCAGGCATGGTGCGGCCGCTAAACTTTTCCTTGCCATCCACAAGCACGCGCATAAACGTACTGCTGACAGACATTATTTCCACTTGAACGTTCGCGTTGGCATCTTCAGTGGGAAGTTCAGTACCAACATCAGGTGTGGTTGTCGTTTCATCCACCGCGGAAGGCGTTGCCGCAGCTGGAATGAGAGTCACTTCCTGTTGCGCAGTGGAAACCGGCGTGCGGGCCAAAATATCCGAAATCGATGGCGCCGTTGGCAACGCCGAACGCGCAGCTTGATTTGCAAAGACTCGCCCGAAGCCCCAAATGCCCAACGCGACCAACATCACTGCCATGCCAATACCGAACAACATATCACCGGCAATGAACGTTCGTAAAGGCGGTAGGCTTTGGCCCAACTTCATTTCTGTTCTGGGCGCGCGCGGTCTCTCCGAATAACGGGCGCGATGACGCGCCTGCAACGCGTCTGCGAAACGCAAAAGCAGCGCGTCTGTATCGAGATCGAGAAACGTCGCATAATTGGCCAACATACCGCGCGTCTGCACAGCCGACGGCAACTGATCGAAATCGCCTTCTTCAAGCGCCTTCACAAACGCGGCACGCACATGCGTGTGCCGTTCGATCTCATCCATCGTCAGGCTGAGCATCTCACGCCGCTGTCTTAACCGCGCGCCGATCTCGATAAAAATTTCTTTTGGTGTTTCGACTGATTGAGGAGAACCTGTTTCAGTTGGTATCAGGTCGGGCAAAATTTCAAGCGGTGCTTCAGCCTGGCTTTTCTCTTCGTCAAGAGAATCTTCTTGGACATTTTTGACACGCAGCTTAAAGATCGATTGCAAGCGCGTCCAAAATCCTGATTGTGATTCTTCCTCCGCTTCAGGCTGGACTTGAGGCCGCTCCTCTTCAATGAGCGGAGTCGCCACCTCAGCCTTGATCTCCTCCTCTACCGGTGGTTCGGGGGCTTCCGCGACTTCAACTGCCTCGCGGACTGACTCGTCTTTTTTTTTAGAAGCCTTTTTTGTCGGCCGCGTCGGCGGCTCGGAAGAGGCCGAAGGTGGAGGCGCAGGTGGTTCTTTCTTTTTGCGGCCGCGTTTTTTAGGTGCGGCTTCTTCCAATTTCGGTTCTTCTTGAACTATTGGAGCTTCAATCGGCGCAGGAGGCTCAGCCTGTGGCTCCGGCTCAGGGATAATCACCTCCGCGACTAATGTGGGTTCTTGTGCGGGAATCGGTTCAGGTGAAGGATTCGGTTTTCGTAAGCGCGCCAACCATGAAGTCCAAAAAGGAGGCGTGCGCGGTGATTCGTCTGCAACCACAGGAGCCGAAACTTGCGGCGGCAAAGAGACGGCGTCCACATGGGGCAACGGGCCACTGACATCTTCGGGGAGCTCTGCTGCTTGTGCACGTTGAATCTCACTCAAGACCTGATCGAGATCAAGCCCAAGGAACGTAGCATAATTACGAAGAAAACCGCGCGCTTGCGCCGCCGACGGCATGACAGAATAATCGTCGGTTTCGAGTGACTCGAGATAGCGGAGTCGGATACGCGTGGCTTCTGAGGCGGCTTCGATGGAAATGTGGCGGGCCAGGCGAGTCTGTTTCAGCCGCTGGCCAATGGTTTCAGACATAAGATTATTTTACTGCTTCCTGCAAAACACATGCAGTTTATAAAGCAACATCACCGGCTCTTCCTGAACAGGCATGAACCGGTGATGAAGATTTGCAAGAGGTTTAGGCCTTCGCGGATTCGGCAGGTGACTCTTTTTCTGCTTCAGCGGCTTTGCCCTTGCGGCTTTTTGCCTTGGGCTTTTCTTTTTGTTCCGGTTCTTCGGCAGGAGCTGCTTCCGCGGCTTCACCTTCGCGGTGGACAATCAGCTTGATCTCCGGAACCAAATCCATCGTCAAGCGGACGCGAGCCGCGTACTCACCCAATTCACGGATCGGCTGCATATCGATCTGCTGGCGTTTGACTTCGAAACGGATTTGTTCCTGCAAAGCAGCCGCCACATCCTGCGTGGTGATGGAACCATATAGCTTACCGGTTTCACCAGCCTTGGCAGCGAAGGTCAGCGTGACGCCACTGATCTGATCGGACAAGCCCTTGAGTTCGCTGTTAAGTGCTGTGCGGCGAATCTCGGCTTGTGACTTGATCTTCTCGGCCTGTTTGAGCGCACCAGCTGTGGCTAACACCGCCAAGCCTTGCGGAAGCAGGAAGTTGCGGCCATATCCGTCGGCGACTTTTTTCACTTCACCGGCGCGGCCCAATTTGTAAACGTCCTTGATGAGCAATACTTTCATGTTTCAAGCCCTTTCTGGCTATTGAAATTCTCGAGCGAAGGGTACAACGCTCGGCGGCAAATTGTACCAGAGGGCCTGTTTCTTGCCAACCCACGTGATTGAGAGTAAGATACCCCCATGTTTAATTTGTCTGTCAACATTCGGCGTATATTGGTTGGAGTTGGAATCATTGTTCTGATCCTCATGGTGATTGACTTTAACCGTCGTCTCGAGAATCTCGACACTTTGAATAAACAAGATTCAGATGTGCAGGTTCAAGCCACGCAAGCAGTACAAACGCAGGTGGACTTGCAAACTCAAGTTGCATTTGCAGGCTCGACCGAAGCGGTGAACGAATGGGCGCGCACTGAAGGGCATTACGTTCAAGAAGGCGATCAACCTGTGGTGCCGATTGGTCAGCCCGGCAGCACGCCGATCGATTCCAGC
The DNA here is from genome assembly GCA_035541395.1 of Anaerolineales bacterium. Lineage (GTDB taxonomy): Bacteria > Chloroflexota > Anaerolineae > Anaerolineales > Villigracilaceae > JACPVF01. Next base: position 14,663 of record DATKNJ010000009.1, on the reverse strand, counting down.
ACGCCGACTCCCACACCGACTCCGATGGCGAACTGGCAGGTTTGGTGGAATTTATTTTTCGGTGAATAAGAGTGACTTGTCAAGTCACTCTATGTGTGATGAAGCGTCTTTCTCTCTTTCCCAATACAACCAAAATCGAACACGATACGTTAATCATCTGCGGGAAAAGCCTCATTGATTTGGTGGATGAATATGGCACGCCGCTTTACATCTATGATCGCGCCACACTGGACGCCGCAATTGCGGAATACAAATCCGCCTTGCAAAACTATCCCGCGCCGTCAGATATTACCTATGCAGGCAAAGCCTACTTATGCAAAGCCATCGCACAATGGACTCAAGAACACAATCTTTGGATTGATTGCACTGGCGAAGACGAACTCGCTATTGCGGCCGCCGCACGCGTGACCCGCGAACGGATTCTCGTCCACGGCGTCAACAAATCTGACGCGGACTTGCGCGCCGCCTCTGAGCAAGCCGGTACGCTCGTCATCGATCATCTCGACGAGCTTGGGCGAACCATTCAATTATTTCTAAAGCACAAATCAAATTTTCCAAACGCATGGCTTCGCTTCCAACCCGGCCTCGCCGTAGATACGCATCACGCGCATACGCAGACTGGTCAGTTCACAAGCAAGTTTGGGATGACGCTCGAAGAGGTATTTGAAGCCGTCGAATTGTGTAAACGCCATTCCCTGCCATTGGAAGGAATCCATTTTCATCAAGGCTCGAATTTTCGCGATCCCGCGCCATTGAAACTCGCCATTGACCGCGCACTTGATTTGGTAAAACAAATCGGATTCAAAGATTCGTGGCATTTCTCGCCCGGCGGCGGATGGAGCGTAGCTTATCATGAAGATGAATTGCCCAATCCCCTCATTCAAGATTATGTGAATGCAGTCGTCGAGTCAACGGTGCGCGGATGCCAACAACGTGGACTCGCTCTCCCGCATTTGCATCTCGAACCGGGACGCAGCATCATTGCGCGCGCGGGTGTAGCTATTTATCGCGTCGGCGCGATTAAGCAGCGCGGCGAACGGACTTGGTTATTAATCGACGGCGGCATGGCCGACAATCCGCGGCGCGCGCTGTACGGCGCGAAATATTCCGCGTTGCCGGTAACAGGCTTGAGCCGGGAAATGACCGAGCGCGTTTCCATTGGCGGGCCTTATTGCGAATCGGGTGATGTCATCCTCGAAGATTTGCCATTCCCAAAAGTCGAAGTTGGTGAGCTGATCGCAGTGCCTGTCAGCGGCGCGTATCACTTGAGCATGTCAAGCAATTACAACGGTGCGCGGCGACCGGCTGTGGTCTGGCTGGACGGAAACGGTGCGCGCCTAATTCAACGCCGCGAAACGATAGATGATCTAATGGCGCGCGACTTGAGCTTATAATTCGATCCACAATTTTTCATCTGTGGTTGAAGTAAAAGTAGTTTTAGGAGTTTGAATGAAAAAATTCCGCTTGTATTGGCCGCTCATCAAAAGCACGCAAACCGGACTTCTACTCGCTACTGGGCTGGCAGGATATCTGAGCGCGGGCACGCGCATCACATGGATGACCCTGCTCGGCTTATCGCTGACCCTGTTCTTCGCCATCAGCGGATCGACCATTATGAACATGTGGTACGACCACGATATCGATGCCAAAATGAAACGCACGCACAAACGTCCGCTGGCCGCGGGCGAGTTGAGTCAACGCGAAGTGTTTTGGGTTGGAAGCATCGTCTCGATTTTAGGCGTGGGCGGCGCGCTTGCTATTTCCCTATTATATGGATTCGTTGTGTTCTCTGGCTGGTTCTTCGACGTGATCGTGTATACGCTGTGGCTTAAGCGGCGTACCTGTTGGAGCATTGTTTGGGGCGGCATCTCCGGCGCCATGCCGATACTCGCGGGCCGCGTGCTTGGCATCGGTCGTATCGATTTGGCTGGCGCATTATTAGCGCTGGCGATTTTATTTTGGATTCCCACACACACACTCACCTTCTCGATCAAATTTCTGGGAGACTATAACAACGCGGGCGTGCCCACTTTTCCATCCACTTACGGCGAGACTTTTACGCGTGCAATCATTGCAGTCTCTTCTGTGTTGGCCGCGGTTGCAATTGGTTGGGCTAGTTTGCTGGTAGGAATCAGCGCCGGATATTTAAGATTGATTGCGGTGTTAACTGCGGGCTTACTTTTGTTGGCCTTCGCTACGTTTCGCGTGCAATCTGAGCGTGCTAATTTCGGATTGTTTCGATACGCGTCGTTATACATGCTAAGCGCCATGATTATCCTGGCACTGCACGCTTTTTAAAACACAATGAAGCTAACCATCACAGATCGTCTTTTACTGCTCGGCACTTGTCTGTTGGCGGCTTATCAAATCGTGGAAGGCATCGACAACCTGAGCACAATTCCAATTACCGCGTATACGATTGCTTTCGGCGTGTTGCTGGTCTCCTCACTTTTACTTTTCATTCTTGGATTTGATGCTTTGGATGAACCAGTCGTAGTCATCATCTCGACTGTGATTCCGTTAAGCCTGTCGCTCGGGCTTGTCTGGCAACATCTTGCTTCGCTTCGGACTTTTTATTTGGTCTACACCATTATCGGATTCCTGGCTGTGATTTTTTCGCGCACCACCTCCGCGTTCAAGAAATTCTCCAACGCGATCCTGACCATCGTTCATGGAATCGCCGGCCTGCTGATTTTTTTACTGCCATTCTTCGTTGCCGCGCGCAGACAGTCCACGCCCGCCTTCGCCTTAGTCGGAATCGGCGGCGCATTGATTGGCGCGGACGGTTTGGCGTTTTCCCTTCTCAGAGCAGGCAAAACCATTTTCTCTAAAGAGATCGTCTACAAAACGCTTCCTGCCTTATTGCTTTTAACTTGTCTCGCGTTTGTTATTGGATTCAAGTTCGGATAAATTCGATAACCAATCACTACCGCATCTCTCGTCATTGCTTCGGATAAAAAACGTCCTTGCAATGACGCTCTTATAATTTTTGATTTCCCAAATTATTTGACCGCCATTCATCCATCTTCTATAATGTCATGGATGACTTGTTTCGATCTTTGTTTGCCGTGGTATTGGGAATATGACGATGATTTCGTGAGCATGGTCGAGGCTGCCTGCGTCGCGCAGGACGTTTCGCTTTGGCAAATCTCACCTGCCAATCTGTTGACCTCCATCACGGCCTTATACAAGGGCGAAATTACATTCAAGACTCTGCTTGACCGTTCACAGGGCGATGACCGCTTTACGCCTATCGACCGTTGGGCGCGTGAGCATCGTGTGCGGCGCATGAATCCGCCGGAACTTTCGGCCTGGTCCGAAGATAAAACCACCATGCACCTCGAATTTATCCAGGCCGGGTTATATACGCCCTATACGATTTTGCTCGCGCCGTTCGTGGAACAACCCGTTTTGCCCGCACTGGATTTAACGCCGCTGGGCCACAATTTCGTGATCAAGCCATCCAATGGCGGCGGCGGCGAAGGCGTCGTGATGGGCGCCTCGTCTCTCGACCAAATCCTGCACGCGCGCATGGAATTCCCCACGCAAAAATATTTGGTGCAAGCCAACGTCATGCCGAAGATGCTCGGCGAGCAGCCAGCCTGGTTCCGCATTTATTACGCGGCAAACGAATGTTATCCATGCTGGTGGGACCCGGAGACGCACATCCATGCGGTGGTGACAGCGGAGGAAGAAGCTCAATACGGCCTCAGCAGGCTGAGGGGCGATACGTTGCGCATCGCGTCGCTCTGCCGATTAGATTGGTTCTCCACCGAAATCGCGTTGACAGAAGATGGCCGTTTCATTGCTGTGGATTATGTCAATGACGGGATCGATACGCGCATCCAATCCAAAGCCATGGATGGCGTACCGGATGAAGTCATCCAAAAGATCGCGCAACAGCTTGTGATGCTGGCCAAGAAATCCCTATAACGCGCAACCAAATCCAAAGGAAAAACGTACATCTCCATAGTGTTGATTCTGTGAGGAGCTATGCCATCTATTCTGGAAGTCCAAAATCTGGTAAAGAAATACGGCGACTTTACTGCCGTCAACGGCATTTCATTCGATATCAAAGACGGAGAAATCTTCAGTCTGCTTGGGCCAAACGGCGCAGGCAAAACCACGACGATTTCCATGCTATCGACTTTATACGCGCCGACTTCCGGCGACGCGCTCATTGGCGGATATTCGGTCACGCGCGAGCCGATGGCTGTTCGCCGCGTGATCGGAGTTGTGCCACAAGACCTGGCTTTATACGAAGACCTGACCGCGCGCGAGAATCTGATCTTTTGGGGACAAATGTACAACTTGAGCGGCAAGTCGTTGACTACGCGCGTGGATGAAGTGCTGGAACAAATTGGTTTAACTGACAAAGCCAAAAACCGAATCAAAACCTATTCGGGCGGCATGAAGCGGCGCGTCAACATCGGCGTGGGTTTACTCCACAAGCCGCGTTTGCTTTTCATGGATGAACCGACTGTCGGCATCGATCCGCAATCGCGCCGCGCGATTTTGGATACGGTCAAAGATCTGAATCAACACGGCATGACCGTACTGTACACCACACATTACATGGAAGAAGCCGAGGAACTTTCGAATCGCGTCGGCATCATCGATCACGGCAAACTGATCGCGCTCGGCACGCAAAAGGAACTCACGCAACAGGTCGGTGAAAATGAAGCGCTGATTCTTCATCTCGGCGAAAACGATAACGCCGAGACTCTTGCCAACGCCGTAAGCGGCATCAAAGGCATTCAGAAAGCCGATGCCACCGATCACGAGGTTTCGATTATCTGCCTGGAAGCAGAAGATGTGCTGGCGCCCGTGGTGACAAAGGCCAATGAGCGCGGCATGAAGATTCGTTCGATTGATATCAAAGAGCCGAATCTCGAAGCCGTGTTTTTGAATCTCACTGGCCGCGCGTTGAGGGATTAAGGGTAACGCGGAGTTTACAATGTTAAAAACTCTTCTGATCGGTCTCAAAGATGTGCGGCTTGCATTTCGTGATCGCGCCGCGTTGATTCTCATGCTGGCTGCGCCGTTCGTGCTCACGATCGGGCTTGGTTTTGTCACGGGGCGATTTAGTGGCAACAAATCGAGCATCGCAAACATTCCAGTGATTCTTGTCAATCAGGATGGCGGTCAACTTGGGAACGCGCTGGTGGATGTTTTCAATTCACAGGACTTGGCCGGTTTAGTGGAACCAACCGCCTCATCCGACCCCGAAGCGGCGCGCCGTTTAATTGACGAAGACAAAGCTGCCGCGGCGGTCATCATCCCGGCGGGCTTCACGAACAGCATCATCCCGCAAGCTAACAATTTCAACAACACCAACGCGACGCCGATTCAAATCGAAGTGTACGTCAACCCGACTCGCCCAACCAGCGCGGGTGTGATCAAATCCATCGTGGATGAATTCGTCAGCCGCGTGGAGGAGAGCCGCACCAGCGGCATGACTGCGATTCTGCAAATGATCAAAAGCGGAATCATCACGCCGCAGCAGGCACAGTCCGCCGCGCAAAATATGACTCAGCGTTTGCAATCTTCGCCTTCGCAAAGCATATTGGCGATTCAAGTCAACACAACAACAAGCGGCGGCGCGGCCATGCCCTTTGATGTTTTGGCTTACATGGCACCGGGTATGGCTTTGATGTTCTTGATGTACACCGTGACGCACGGCGCACGTTCGATCTTCGTCGAACGAACGCAGGGAACCTTGCCGCGTTTGCTTGTTTCACCAACCAATACTTCACAGATTTTAGGCGGCAAAGTCTTTGGCATCTTTCTCACAGGGTTGGCACAAATGCTGATTCTGATCAGCGCGTCGTCTTTGTTTTTTCAATTGAAATGGGGCGATCCTCTTGGCGTCGTTGTTCTCGTGATCGCGGCAGTCTTTGGCGCAACCGGTTGGGGCATGTTGATCGCATCCATCGCACGCACATCAGGCCAAGTTTCCACCATTGGCACAACGGTGATGCTGATCTTCGGAATCCTGGGCGGCAGTTTTATTCAATTGAGTAACATGCCGCCAATCATTCAAGCCTTCAGTCGCATCACGCCGAACGCCTGGGCTTTGGATGGATTCACAACTTTGGGTTTAGGCGATACGTTGGCAGATTTGGGAACGCCGATTGCCGCATTGCTCATAATGGGCAGCGTTTTATTTGTCGTTGCAGTAATTCTATTCGGCCGCAGGAACTTAATTCAGAAATAATGCCATGAGAAAAATATTCGCCATCGCCTGGAAAGATACATTGCTTCGTTTCGCAAGTTCATCGGAGTTGATCTTCTTCATCGTCCTGCCAATTATTTTCACCGTGCTATTGGCAGGCGGTTCCGGCTCAAGCAATCAAGATCCGCGCGTTCGTCTGGTCGTCGTTGATCAGGCGAACACCAGCATTTCGCAAAACATTATCAAAGAGTTGAAGAACTCATCCGCGGTTTGGCCGGATATCACCTCGCTCAAAGACGCGCAGGACCAATTCGATCAACGCCGCGCCTCAGTCTTGCTGATTATTCCCGCGAGCTTGGATGTGCAAGCGATTCAAAACGGAACCGCGCAAGTGGATTTTCGACAGGAACCGAACAGTCTGGACGCGCTCGTGGCCGAACGCGCTGTGCAGACCGCGATCCGCCGCGTGAGCAGCACGGTCAACGCAGCGAATGAGGCCGTCAAAGAAGCGGAAGCAGCTCATGCCTTCGCGTCCGAAGCGGACCGACAAGCTTATTTCGATCAGGCTTTTCAGTTGGCCGAGTCGATTCAGGCGAACGCGCCGGAACGCGTGACCGTCACGCAAGGCGCGACACAAGATAAAGTCCAGTATGATCCGCGCGCGAATTCATCCGCGGGCCAGCTCATCACGTGGGTCTTCATCCCGTTGTTTTCGATCTCAGCCATATTTGCGTTCGAACGACAGCAAGGCACATTGCGGCGCTTGCTCACCACGCCAACCAGCAAAGCCACGTATCTGCTTGGAACGATTTCAGGTCAGGTAGTGATGGCGCTGATTCAAATGAGCCTGCTGGTGCTGTTTGGAATCTTCGTGATGAAGATTCAATGGGGACGCGACCCACTCGCTCTGGCCGTTCTTTTGATCGCCGCCGCGTTAGCTGCCGGCGCGATCGGAACGACCATGGGCACATTCGTCAAAACCGAAGGCCAGGCCGGTGGCTTGAGCATCATGACGGGCATGGTAATGGCCTTGATGGGCGGATGTTGGTATCCGCTGGAGTTGTTCCCCTCGGCGATTCAAAGTGCGGTAAAAATCCTGCCGACCACTTGGGCGATGCAAGGCATGCTTGATCTCGTTTTGCGCGGCGGCGGATTGACAGACATCCTGCCCATCGCGGGAGTCCTGCTCGGTTTCGCCGCGATCTTTTTCGGTATTGGCGTGTGGCGCTTTCGATACGAGTAAGCAAATCTTTCGCACGCACAACGGACAGGTTCGCCTGTCCGTTTTTCTTTGGCATCAGGCCAAATAATTTTTCACATCGTAGCCTTAAGACTTTCGGGTAAAATAGCGGACTTGTTTGAAAAATTACGGAAATCAGGCCATAGTGACTACGCGAAAGGAGAAATTCCTATGCAAAAAATGTATAAACTGCTGATCGCAACCATTCTCATCAGTCTGACACTCACCGCTTGCGGCGGGAACAACCCCGAAGCAACTCCGACTCAAAGCGTGGAAGAGATTCAAACCGCGGCTGTCTCGACCTTCGCGGCTGGTCTCACACAAACCGCGTTATTCGCGCCGACAGCGACTCTCACCTCCACACCGATTCCAACGGATACCCTCATTCCCACGATTACAACTCTCGCGACCACAGCCAGCAGCGGAACGGTCAACAGTTGCAACAAGCTGGTCTATGTACAGGATGTGACCATTCCTGATAACACGGTCATGACGCCGGGACAAGCATTCACCAAAACCTGGCGCGTACAAAACACCGGTTCCTGCCCATGGACAGTTGGCTATAAATTTGTGCTGATCGGTGGAGATGCGTTGGGCGGCCAAACGTTATCGCTTGCCCAAACCATTAATCCCGGCTCGCAGTACGAAATTTCCATTCCGATGACCGCGCCAACAGACAAGACTGGCACCCTCACCGGCACATGGCGTATGACCGATACAACAGGCGCGTACTTCGGTGATGCATTGACTGTGGTGATCGCGATCGGTGGAACATCCACCGGTTCGCCAACTGCAACGACAAGCGCCAGCGCATCTTCCACACCAAACCCAACTGCAACTAGTTCAGCCACACCCACGCCTACTCCGTAAATTGCGGTGCGTGCTATAATCAAGCAATAGTAAGGAGTTAACTTATGGCTGAGAAGACTCGTTCAGAGAAAAAGTTTGAAAGTCGCATCCCCGAAGAGACGCGCCAACATTTTCACAATGCACGTCAGGAATTTCGCGCGGGAGTCAAATCCATTTTGCCGGAAGGATTCTTCGAACACGGCAAAGCCGCCCGCCGCGAAATGCTATTAGCCTGGCGCGGCATGTTGGATGCGGCCATTCAACGGATCGATGAAAAAGAATAAGACAACACTTGACCATCGCAACTAAGAATAAAACGAGCAGAGAATCTCTGCTCGTTTTTGTTTAGCATGACCCGCAAAACCAATTAGCGTTTCGAGTCTCTTCCGCGGCCGGAGAAAATAACCCAAAGCAATGCAATGAACGCGGCGATAAAGAAGCCGTTTGCATAAACCATTTTTCCTGCATTGGATGACAACACACCGCTGAACAACAGCGCCGCGAAGATCAATCCACCTGTAAGCCGGTCCACTGCGCGTTCGAGCAGTTCGATCTTTCGAGTGACTTGCGGAGTCTGCACAACCAGATTTCCCTGTTCGATCTGCGCCAGCACGCGGCTGGCCTGCGAAGGCAAGGCGATCAGAACTTTCGCCATCTCCTCCAGTTGATTGAGAATCAGATCCAGACTCGATTCCGATTCGCCCTCAACCAATTTGCGCGCGTATGGTGCCAATTGTTCCCACAAGTTAAAATCTGGGTCGAGTCCAGTGCACATGCCGGAAAGAATCCCCAACATGCGCACCAAAATCAGCAAATCATTCGGCACCTGGAACGGCGTCTCCAGCATCACATCGCGCACGCGATGACCGATGTCGCGCACTTCTGAGGGGCGCACATTACGCAACTCGCTCATAGACATACCCCAAAAGCGATCAAAGACCGCGGCCGAGGCCTGCTCTAAAGCGTTCGTATCCGCGCCCGGCAGTAAGAAGCCAAGTGTTTGATAGGACTTGATCAAGCGCGCTGCATCGCGCGTGCCCAATGCGATGACCGCTTCGCGCAATCCCGCGCGCAGCGAATCAGGCAAGCGGCCGACCATACCGAAATCTACAAATGTCAATTGCCAGCGCGTCGCGCGAGTTGTGCCGCCGGATTTGGAGGGCAACGGCGTGACGAATAGATTGCCCGGATGCGGATCCGCATGAAAGAAACCGTCTTCAAAGATTTGCTGCAGATATACATCCAGCAACTTCAAAGCCACCTTCGAACGATCAACTCCCGCGGCCGTGATGGCATCGTAATCTGTGATCTTGATGGCATACACATCTTCCAGCGTCAACACGCGGCGCGTGCTGCGATTACTTACCACGCGCGGCACATGCACTTTGCGGTCCGACTTGAAGTTATTGTAAAACACACGCGCGTTCTCAGCCTCTTGCACATAATCAATCTCTTCCATCACCGTTGCCGAAAACTCTCTTAACAACGCGGGCACATCTGCGTGTTCGCGGATCGGGCGGTAACGCATCAGCCACTTCCCCACTCTTCGTAACGCGGACAAGTCCACGTCTACAATGGAATCGATATGAGGGCGTTGGACTTTTACCACCACGTCGCGAAAGTCCGAATCATCCTCGACCTTTAGCCTGGCGCGGTGAACCTGACCGAGTGAAGCCGCCGCGAGCGGACTCTCGTCAAACCATTCGTATGAATCCGCCAATGACGCACCCAACTCGCGTTCGGCCAACGTACGAATATCGGCAAAAGATTCGGCTGGCACTTCATCCTGCAAACCGGATAGTTCATCCGTGATCTCGGGCGGCAGCACATCTAAACGCGAAGACAGGAACTGGCCGACTTTGATCATCACGCCGCCCATGCGCACAGCCAAGGCGCGAAAGCGAACAGCTTCGCGCTGATAACGTTCGGCACGCGTGCTGCGCGCTAAAGATCGAAAACCGATGCGAGCAAGAATGAATTCCCACCAGATAAAACGCGCGATGACTCCTACAAAAAAATTGACAATCCGAAGATAGCGGCCGCGTAAACGTCGGGCATCCATGTTTACTCCAAACCAAGAGATGGAAAGATTGTATCACCCATAATATTCTCACAGAAAATATATTTTTGAGCATGACTATCAGCAATTAAATTTTCATAAAGTGAAACTGTCATTCGCAATGAGAATCTTCTCATCCGTTCAAAGCTTGGAGCTTAATGTTTTCTCACGGATGTATGAAAGTCATAGAGGAGTCGTTGGCTGCACAGTTCGATAATTCAAGTAGAATGTCGCGCCTGAGGACAAATCCAATTTGCCCGAAGAAAGGAGAAAGAATGTGACACCAAACTTTAACAAGACGCGAATCAGAAAGCAAACCTTCAACGAGAAGGTCATCGAGTTCACATAATTTTCGGAAAGGAGTTTGCGAATATTGAACAGACAAGATATTAGCGTTAGAAAATACTATGTCAATGAGCGCATGCGACAGGTCCGTGAGGTGACCGGCATGGATCACCAAACGGTGAGTTACAACCTGTTCGATTTGCAGACCGGCAGCCTGTGCGGCAGTCTCAACAAATATTGCCAGAAGAACCAGTTTATCCGTTGGGTTGACCGCGAAGCCACATCGGACGAGGTGCAGATGCTCCAGCACGGCGAAGCCGAAACACTATTTGATATCTCAAATCCCCCGGCAATTGAAATTCTGAAAGCCGAAATTGCAATGGCCGGGACTCGAGAGGAGGTGAGCCACACGCACATTGCGAGCTGATGCAATAGCAAGCACCACCCCCTAAACAATTACCAAGCGCAGGACGGGCAAATTGCCCGTCCTGTATTATTATTTAACATTGGCTGTTACTTTCCCATACAAACATCCTGATCAAAATCTCAGGATGTTTGTATTATGCAGCAACAGATATAATAGGCAAAATAAAAAGGAGAGCATTCATTATGGCGAGAAGAAAATCGACCCGTTCAAAAAAATCTCAAAGAAAGACGGAGCGCCGCGTGGATACTATGCGCTGGGCAGCTGTTGCCATTGTCATTATCGTCGTCAGCGTACTAGCCTGGTATTTCATCTCACAGGGACAAAAGTCGAATACTGCCGGCAACGCGAACGCGGCCACGCCGGTTGCGGTGGGAACCAAACAATGGGCTTCTGCTCCACCGATGACAATCGATGTCAACAAGAAATACTTCGCCAATTTCACCATGGCGAAAGGCGGGCAATTTGTCGTTCAGTTGTATCCGGACAAAGCACCAATCACGGTCAATAGCTTTGTCTTCCTGGCAAAAAATGGATTCTATGATGGCACGACCTTCCATCGTGTGCTGGAAGGATTCATGGCGCAAGGCGGCGACCCGACCGGCACAGGGGCTGGAGGGCCGGGCTACGAATTCGTGAACGAGAAAAACAATTTGACCTTTGATAAAGCAGGCGTAGTGGCGATGGCCAATTCAGGACCGAACACAAACGGCAGCCAGTTCTTTATCACCTTCGGGCCGACGCCGCTTCAGGAAAGCGATTACACCATCTTCGGGCAGGTCACCAGCGGCATGGATGTGGTCAACGGGATCACGCGCCGCGACCCGAACCAGAACCCAACTTTCACCGGTGATGTAATCCAGAGCGTGACCATCTCCGAGCAATAACAGTTTTAGAGCTAAACAAAAATCGGATGAGTTTTCTCATCCGATTTTTTATTTAGTCAATTGTGTTCGGCCAATGTCGGATCACAATGCGGCGGAGCTTGCTTAAGAAACGGAGAGAACGTCAATCGCTTGCCAACACTATCGCCGCGGCCGGGACCCATTCCGCTTGGGCCGCTTGGATCGCCCCAATAGTTGCCGTCCGCCATGGACGCGCGCCCGAGCAAACCACTCGTCCAGTTTGGATCATCGGGATTGATCGTAACGTTGTTTGCAAAACAATTGTTGTGGATTTGGATATTTTCTTCAAACTTGATAAATATCCCGCTTGGATGTGCCTCAAGCGTAGCTTGAAAACCGGGAATGCTCGTCAACATATCGGACGTCATCGGGCTTTGCTGGATCTGTTTGATTGGGTCGCCATCTTCCGGATCGGTCCCGGCGAGAATGGGATCATTGACCGCGACCGCGCCGCCATACAAGGGCGACTCGTTTTGGTAGAACTGACTCTCTGTAATATTCAAGTCCACGTGGCTGGCAGATATTCCGCCGCCTTCGGTGCCGTACCCTTTTCCCGTCACTCGATTTTTGATGAAGAAACTATCCTTCAACACGAGTCTAACAGTGGAAGCATACAAGCCGCCGCCGTCGCCATTGGATTCATTCGCTTCAAAACGCGTCGACTGAATGGTTGCTCGCGATGAATCGATATACACGGCTCCCCCACTGAGATTGGCGAAGTTCCCATTGAACTCACCATCTTGAATAGTCAATGCGCCGAGGTCGAAGTAAATCGCGCCGCCGTTCGCGGCGTGATTATTGATAAAACGGATATGATCCAAGTTCACAACGTTATTCGTTGAATAGATCGCACCGCCCCAATCATTCTGAACGTCGCCGTTTTGCAATGTGATGTCCGATAAAGTCAGCCCGGAATTCGTGAGCAATTCAAAGAAGCGGAAAGGCTCGGCGCCATCGTCTCGAACCAATATTGCGCCGTTGCCATGAATAGTTAATGGGAACACAATCGGCGGCAATGCATCGCCGACTGAAACCACGCTGACCAGCCAATCGAACTGCGGCGGCGAATGATCGACTTGTGTGAAATGATATTCGCCGGGCATCAACTCGATCACAGATTGCTTGGGAATACCCGCTTCGCAGCTATCCTGGGATTTGCCAAGGTTGGCCGCGAGGATGGCTTCGCCGAGAGAACATTTTCCGTTTTGTTTAAACGGATAAACTTCCTGCTCGAGCGTATTCACGTGAATGACGCCTTGTGCGGGGGGTGTGGACGTCAGTGTTGCCGTTGGAGCTGGGGACGGTGAGGGGCTGGAAACTGTCTCAGTAACGGAAGCAGGCGGCGACGCAGTTGGAATCGCCGTCCCTGCGGATTGGCACGCCAGCGCGGCCAAAATCAGAATCGAAAAAACTAAAGGTAAAATACGCATCTCTCCTCCAAAGGTAAGGGCGTATTTTACTCGAAAGAATTATCTGTGCAAGATTTCGTAGTCGGCTTGCTCGGCCTCCGCATAAATCTTTTTGACTTCTTCTTTCATTTCAGCCGTTGCGCTGGGAGTTTTTGAAATGAATTGCACCAGTTCCCGCGCCTGACGCAACAAGTCTTTGACTTGTGCAATATACGTCAGGTCATTACGACCGAATTCGGGAGACACAGGCAATTCACGTGCTTGTTGAATCAATTCTCGGGCGCGCAGGATGCGCTCTGCAGCAGGGATAAGTTTCGGTGTCATGATTTCCTATTTATGGTGAAGAGATGATCATCCACCAGCCTGAGCCGCCGGGATCGTTGTTATTCTGCCATGCATTCCAAACACCATCGCCGCCGTTCCAAGAACCCCATCGATTTTTGCCCATCAACGGATCGTTGAAATAAATTTTGGTGGCATTCGGATTCTTGGGATCAACTGCCAGTCCGGTGACTACTACGAAGTGTGCGCCTGAACTCGGGTCATCGAGGCGGGCAAAAATATCGATGATGACCGGATGACCATCGGTCAACTTCTCGGTCAAAAAGGCCAGGCCTTCATCTGCGGAAGTGACCGCACCAGTTGAAACGGTATCCGCGGCATAATATTCGGCGATGTTGACCATATCGTCCGGGCTGGTGAAAGGGCGCCTGCGTTCCGTATAATATCCCTCACTCGTTGCATATTCGATCACATCTGCTTCAGTGATTTGGGTTTCTGGATACGCGTAATTGTAGGCCATCGTGACCGCGGCTTCTCCGCAAGACGTCCATTTGGATTGCAAGATGGCATCCATCGGCAAGTTCATCTTACCTTGCTCTTGAAGTTGGCGCGCCCAATACGTCTCGTCCATGGGCGCGGAAGCGGAACCCAGCAAGGCGCTCATGCTGAATAGGATACACATCAGCAACCGAATGGAGCGGAATTTTGTCTTCACGATTCCACGTATAGCTTGATGTAATTATACAGGGAGTGCCTAAATTCAAGGATATGGCATTGTGCCACCCTGAGCAGAGCGAAGGGTCTCCGCCGCTTTGCGGCGGGATTCTCACCTGCACTTGCGTGCGGTGCAAGTGTCGTTCCCATCGGTCACTCAGAATGACAAAATGTTTCCGATGCCAAGCATTGCCATTATACATACTATAGATAGATATGATACACTTTACTTCTTCACCCACACGACTGCGAAGTTATAAGTTTATAGGTTGAGTATTCCCCATTCGCTACAGGAAGGAGCGTGTACATGTTAACCAGTCC
>DATKNJ010000008.1:0-12856 GCA_035541395.1 Anaerolineales bacterium | reverse complement strand
GCGGATCTGAAAGGAACGCGCATCGGCAACGCTGAGATCAGCACCGTACATGGAAATTTTTTCATCAATCACGGCAAGACCAAAGCCAGCGATATTCGCGCGTTGATCGAACTGGCGCAGAAGACAGTGGCAGATAAGTTCGGTGTGAATTTGGAACTGGAAATCGAATTGATTGGAGATTGGAGCGCTTGATCGCGTGAGCGCTTATACAAGAAACGTTATGGCGAAAAAACTTCGGGTCGCAGTGTTATTTGGTGGACGTTCCGGTGAGCATGAAGTTTCACTCATGTCGGCGCGTTCGGTGTTGTCGGTGCTCGACCCGAAGAAGTATGAAGTGACTCAAGTTGGCATCACTCACGAAGGTAAATGGTTGACCGGCGAAGATGTGATCGGCAAGTTTGAAAAAGAAAATACAGATGATTTAAATCCTGTCATGGTTTCGCCTGATCCATCTGAAGCCGGTTTATTTATTTTGCGTGGCGACAAGCTGGAGAAGTTAACAGACGTGGATGTGTACTTCCCGGTTTTACACGGTACCTTCGGAGAAGATGGAACCATTCAAGGGCTGTTTGAAATGGCGGACGCGGCTTACACTGGCGCGGCGGTGGTGGGTTCATCTGTTGGAATGGATAAGGGCATCTTCAAAGATGTGATGCGCGCCAACAATATTCCAACGGTCGAATCGGTGGTTGTGCTGCGCGGCGAGATCGAAAAGGATATCAATGGGGTCATCGAAAAAGCCGAACAGATCAGTGCCTATCCCCTCTTTACCAAACCTGCCAATCTTGGTTCCTCAGTTGGAATCACCAAGTGCCGTTCACGCGGCGATTTGGGCGAAGGTCTGATGGAAGCGGCGCGTTATGACCGCCGTGTTCTGATCGAACGCGGCGCGGGAAACGTGCGCGAGGTCGAGGTCAGTGTGTTGGGCAACGATGATCCGAAGGCCTCCGTGCCCGGTGAGGTGCTGCCAAGCCGTGAGTTTTATTCTTACGAATCGAAATATATCGATGGCACTTCAGGCCTGATCATTCCAGCGCCCTTGCCAGAACAAGTTACGGAACAGATTCAAGAGACCGCGGTGCGGGCATACAAAGCCATTGACTGCTGCGGTATGGCGCGCGTGGATTTCTTCGTCGAGAAAGATACAAATCGCATTTATCTGAACGAGTTGAACACGATCCCCGGCTTTACAAAGATCAGCATGTATCCCAAATTATGGGAAGCCAGCGGACTTCCATACAATCAACTCGTGGACCGTTTGATCGAATTGGCATTGGAACGCAAAACGGACCGTGACCATACCGAGCACGTTTTCAGGAGTGCGGGATGAGCGAGAAACCGACTCTGAGCCGCTCCGAAGAAATTCGCCGACGCCGAGCTCGCGAGCAAGCCAAACGCGAGAAGCAGGCCACGGAGCGCGCTTATCGTCCGCTACCACCCGTTACGGCGCGCAATACCACAAATGATTATGTGGTGCCGCGCAAGAGAACCACGCGTCGCAAGAACGAGTCACGTCGGTTCAACATCGCACTCGGCAGTCTGCCGCGCACTCGTTTACATGTGCCCACCCTGCCCCATCTGTACGTGGGCACGCGTTGGATTTCGTTCGTTCTCGTTCTGCTGCTAGGCGGCGCGTTGTACTTCGCGTGGTCTTCACCGTATTTCCGTGTGACGCAAGCGCAAGTAATCGGCGCGCAGCGCGTTAGCCCGGCCGACATCAACGCGTCACTCGGCATCGCAGACGAGCCGATCTTCTTGCTCAAGCCCGAAGAGATTGCAACTCGTCTGCGGCTGGCGCATCCGGAACTGGCCGAGGCGCAGGTAACAATTCAGTTGCCGAACCGAGTTCAAGTCCGCGTGACCGAACGCCAGCCAGTCATCCTCTGGCAGCAAAGCAACGGTTACACATGGATCGACGCGAACGGCGTGGCATTTCGTCCGAACGGAAAAGTGGATGGATTGATTCAAGTCCTTGGAACGGATGCACCGCCGGGCGGCATATCTTCAGTGAACGATCCGCTCAGCCCGCCGCCTTATGTTGCTCCCGATTTAGTGAAGACCGCGCTGCTGTTGGCGCCAAACGTCCCCGCGGGCGCAACGCTGACGTATGATGCTGTCAACGGCTTCGGTTGGACAGACAGCCGCGGCTGGCAGGTTTTCTTTGGCTCCGCTTCAAAGGACATGGCTCTCAAGTTGCGTATCTATCAGGCATTGGTCGCTTCATTGGCGGCGCGCGGATTGGCACCCAGCTTCATCAGCATCGTGCACGCCAACGCGCCGTACTATCGGATGGCACAGTGATGGAAGAAATTGTTGTTGGCATCGACGTTGGCACAACCAAAGTCTGCACGCTGGTGGGACGCGTGGAAGACGAAAAGACAATTCGCATTCTTGGCGTGGGCATTGAACCTTCGGATGGAATCCGCAAAGGCGTGATCGTGGATTTGGGCGCGGCCTCGCAAGCCATCACGCGTTCGGTGGAAAAAGCCGAACACACTTCGGGACTCGAAATCACAACCGCGTTGGTGAGTCTGGCGGGCGCGCACGTTTCATCGGTTAACAGCCGCGGCGCAGTGGCAGTTCCGCATGGCCTGATCGATAAGATCGATGTGATGCGCGCACTCGATCAGGCGCGCGCGGTGGCAATTCCTCATGACCGCGAGATTGTTCACGTGGTTCAACGCGGTTTCACTGTGGATGGTCAGGAAGGTATTCACACACCGGTTGGCATGCACGGCTACAAACTCGAAGTAGAGACTCATATCATCACAGCCGCAGCTTCGACGGTGGATAACTTACGTCAATGCGTCGGCGCGGCGGGCGTACAGATTCAACAGTTCGTGTTGAATCCTTTAGCTTCTGCCGAAGTCGTGCTCACCGATCAGGAACGCGAGATGGGCGTAGCCGTTTGCGATATCGGCGGTGGAACAACGGACCTCGCGATCTATGTCGATGGTGATGTGTGGCACACGATGGTATTAGCGGTCGGCGGTAATCACCTTACACAGGATATTGCGCACGGTTTGCGCTTACCGATGACTCAAGCCGAAGAAGTGAAGAAGCAACAAGGCCATGCCATTCGGTCCGAGATCGGCCCGGAAGAATATTTCAGCATTCGTCCGTTCGGCGAAGATCGTCCGGTGCAGATCAATCGCCAGGATTTGGCGCATATCATCGAAGCGCGCACAGAAGAGATCTTCAATTTGATTTTGCAGGAAATCAAACGCTCCGGTTACGATGGCCTGTTGCCAGCAGGCATGGTATTGACTGGTGGAACATCCGCCCTACCCGGCATTCGACGCGTGGCTTCTGAAGTGTTGGGCATGTCGGTGCGCACCGCACAACCGGAAAATCTAGTGGGATTGGTGGAGAAGTTGAATTCTCCTTCTTATTCAACCAGTGTGGGACTCTTGCACTGGGCTTTGACTATGCACGATCATGATTTGGCTGCCGGGAGCGAACGCCGCGATCGGCGTCGCACGAAAGGAGAGAGCACTATGAATTTGGACTCTGTCAAGAACTGGCTAAAGAGATTATTGCCATGAAAAGTCATAACGACTTAAGTCGTTATGACACCAAACGAATCTCTCTCCAACCCTTTTAAATTTTTGACTTTTCGCGTATGATTGGCAACATTACTTGCCAGGAGGAACAAATGGACTCGACCACAAAGAAATACCACCAGCAAGTGGAATCCTTCGCCCGGATCAAAGTGATCGGCGTAGGAGGCGGTGGACAGAACGCTGTCAACCGCATGATCGAAGAAGGCATTCAAGGTGTTGAATTCATCGCAGCCAACACCGATGCCCAGGCATTGACTCTCTCCAAAGCGCCAACGTTGGTTCGCCTCGGCGATAAGCTCACGCGCGGACTCGGCGCGGGCGGCGATCCGGAGATTGGTCGCAAAGCCGCGGAAGAATCTGCCGATGAACTTTACAACGTGCTCAAAGGCGCGGACATGGTTTTCGTCACCGCGGGCCTGGGCGGCGGAACCGGCACCGGCGCCGCGCCAGTCGTCGCGCAGGTTGCGAAAGAGTCAAGCGCGCTTACCATCGGCGTTGTCACTCGCCCGTTCACTTTCGAAGGCGGTCGCCGCATGCAAGCCGCGGAAGCGGGCATCACCAAGATGAAAGAGCACGCACACACGCTCATCTCGATTCCGAATGACCGTTTGTTGCAACTGGCAGATAAAAAGTCGAGTCTGCAAGACGCCTTCCGCATGGCCGATGATGTCTTGCATCAAGGCATTCAAGGCATTTCCGAACTCATCACCATCCCCGGTTTAATCAACCTGGACTTCGCCGATGTGCGCACGATCATGTCCGAAGGCGGCGCGGCATTGATGGCTGTCGGTCACGGCGCTGGCGATGATCGCGCCAAGACTGCCGCCGAGCAAGCCATCTCGAGTCAACTGCTCGACATTACGATCGATGGCGCACGCGGCGTATTGTTCAACGTCACCGGCGGCCCGAACATGACCCTCTTCGAGGTCAACCAAGCCGCGGCTATCATTCGCGAGACCGCGCATCCCGATGTCAATATGATCTTCGGTGCCGTGATCGACCCGGATATGGGCGACGAAATCCGCGTGACGGTCATTGCGACCGGCTTTGAGCGGAGCGGTGTTCCGCGCCGCGCTCTTGAGCGCGTCTCCTCGCGGACCGAGCGGCCGACTCCCCTTTCGACGAGTTTCACACGCCCCAGCGAATCGATCAGCGTCAGCGCGCCGGACTTGAAGTCATCCAACGAATCGAAACCCGCTATGCCTTCTGCTCCCACCATCAACAGCGACGATCTCGATATTCCAACTTTCCTGCGCAATCGCCGCTAAGATATAACAACGGTCAGTCCATGAAGTGGCTCGATAAAATATCGAGCCACTTTTCTATTTGATGGCATTATGAGAAAGAAAACATTTCGGGCTACAGCAGCAGATTACACAGATTGGCACAGGTTTTTATTTACCTTTCGTGTTTCTTCGTGTCCTCTGTGGTAAATATTTAAACGTTCACTTATGCTAAAATACAGTCAATGAAAGCCACATTCCCCCGCCCTGAGCACGCCTCTTACCGCGAACACCGCAAACAATTGCTTTGGCAGATTATCCTGCCCGTCGCATTGACCACGTTATTGTTGATCGGATTGATCGTGCTGATTTGCGTTGTCACCTTTCGCGAGAACGGCGATGTCAGTCGTTGGGCGGCCATCTCCACCATTTGGATTGTGATCCCGATCATGCTGGCAAGTCTGGTCTTCCTGCTTATCTTAGCGGGACTCGTTTACTTGATGGCGCGTTTGCTCGGAGTGCTTCCTATTTATACCGGCATCGCACAGGATTACGTCTATCGCGGCGCGGGAGCGGTCAAACGCTTCACCGACGCGGCCGTCAAGCCGGTCTTTTGGATCGAAGAAATCAACGCCAATCTCCGAAGTTTTTTCGGAACGATATCCAAACCAAAATCAACCACAGATAAACACGGATAGACCTTGATGCCAATTGATGAAGATCGTTCTTCATTTTCACCTGTGGTTAGAAAATAGAAAGGGTCTTGTATGGAAAACAAAAGTAGAGTCATTTTTCTGGGAACTATCATCGGTGCAGTGACCGGCTTGGTCGCGGCCACACTGCTCACCCGCCGCGCCGAAAAAGAAGAACGCACCAGCGCCATCACAGCGGGCGAGGGACTCAAACTCGGCGTGTTGGTGTTCGGTTTGCTGCGCGCCATCGCTTCGCTGGGCGACGAGAAATAATTTCAACAGTTCATTGGAAAGACAGACCGAGGACTTTGTTCCTCGGTCTTTTTATTTGTCATTGCAAGTGGCGATAGTGAACCTAAAAGAATAGGCTTTTTTAAAATAAAGTCTCGAAGCCGCAAAGGCTCAAGATAATTCTCGACCTTGTGTCTTTGTGTCTTCGTGGTTAGCTTTTAATATCGAGCACTTTTCTTACAATAAACTCTTCCCAAAACTAGAACAGGCGAGCTATAATCGGCGGAATATCGCCATGAAGACTATTTCCAAACTTACCCATCGTCGTTTTCTGCTCGGCCAGCAGGGATTGTGGCCCGGCCGCCGTTTCAAAGGGCTGAAAGGCGTGGAAAATGCATTACGCCAAATTCAGGTGTTGCAGCTTGACCCGTTGAACATCGCGGCGCGCAGCCAGGAGATCGCCTTGTACGGCCGTGTGCTCGATTTCAAACTCGAGCATCTGTATCAAATGGCCTACGAGAAACGCAAAGCCTTCGATTACGGCGGATGGCTGGCGATGTATCCGATGGAAGAACTCCCCTACTGGCGCGCCATCATGCCGCGCATGGAGCAACATCCGCGCGTGGCAGCCATCAAAAAGAAACATGCCAAGGCCATCGAGGAAGTGCTGGCAGCTTTGCACGCCAACGGCCCGATGGGCAACCGCGACTTCACCGGCAACGCGCTCGACGAATGGAGTTATCGCGGCCGCAAAGATAGCGCAGTAGCTTTGTATTATCTCTGGCTGTTGGGCGAGGTGATGATTTCCCACCGCGTGGGCTTCGACCGTTTTTATGATCTGCGCGAGCGTGTGGCGCCACCTCAACACGATTATGTCGCGCCGGTGGAAGAAGCCGAAGATTTCTTCGCTCGCAAGCGAGTCGCCATGATGAACCTGCTGCGCGAAAAACGCTTCCATGTTTCGTGGCGCGATGCCATCGAGCGCGGCGTGACTCAAACTGAGTCGCAGAAGAAACTCTCAGCGTTGATCGAGCAAGGGACGGTGAGCCAGCTCAAGGTCGAGGGAAGCAGCGAAACGTGGCTGGCTTTGACCGAAGACCTGCCCCTCCTGGAATCCCTCGAAGCGGGACGCATCCCCAAAGCGTGGAAACACGTTGGCCCCACCACCGAGGAAGAAGTCACGCTGCTCGCGCCGCTCGAAATGGTCAGCGCGCGTGGACGTGCCAAACAAGTCTTTGATTTTGAATATACATGGGAAGTGTACAAGCCCGTGCATTTGCGCCGCTGGGGATATTACACGCTGCCGATCCTGTATGGCGACGATTTGGTGGCGCGGCTGGACCCGAAGCTGGATCGCAAGACGAACACGCTGCACATCCTCGGCTTTTGGCTGGAGGACGACGCGCCCACGGACGAGGCCTTTGCGAATGCCCTCGGCCGCGGGATTGCGCGCTTTGCCAAACTGGTCGGCGCGCAGAAGGTGGAGGTGCGCAGCATCCATCCGCCGAAGGTGAGGAAACAAGTGCAGAAAGTTCTCGCCAGCGAGATAAATTAGCAAAACGTCAGGCTTCGGAAGATTAAGAACCTTCCGAAGTCTTTTTTTAAACCTTCCTTGTCTCGTTTCCAAACCTTCCTAGGAAGGATTTAAATCCTTCCTTGACTCGTTGATCATCCTTCCAAGGAAGGTTTTCCGCCCTTCCCTGACTCGTTTGGGAACCTTCGAGAAGAGGCTTGGAGGA
Source organism: Anaerolineales bacterium (assembly GCA_035541395.1). Classification (GTDB taxonomy): domain Bacteria; phylum Chloroflexota; class Anaerolineae; order Anaerolineales; family Villigracilaceae; genus JACPVF01. The sequence continues at coordinate 5,408 of DATKNJ010000008.1, read as the reverse complement.
AGATCGGGCGAAGTTTTTTGGGTCGGGAATTGACTTTGGGGAGGCGCAGATTATATAATAAGGGAGGTTTTGAGGGTGTTTAGCGGTATAGGGCTGAGGAGGTATGAAATATACGGCCAATATGACAATTACAAGATATAAGCAGGTATGTGGAAGTCGTCAATCAAGTTTCTAGTTAGCACGCTCCCTACAAAATAAAATTATCGAGAAAAAATAATGGTGGATGAGAAAAAAGAAGTTGTGATTTATACCGATGGAGCAAGTGAGCCTAACCCTGGCGCAGGCGGCTATGGTGTTGTTTTGTTGTCCGAAAATAGGCGCAAAGAAATTTCTGGCGGCTTTCGACTGACAACAAATAACCGTATGGAAATATACGCCGCTATCGTAGGTTTAGAAATTCTCAAATATCCTTGCAAAGTAACGATTTACAGCGATTCACAATATTTGGTTAGTGCCATGACCGAAGGTTGGGTCGAAAAATGGAAAAGCAGAAATTGGTGGCGCACAAATAAAGAGCAAGTCGTCAATGTAGATTTATGGGAAAGATTATCGGCGCTTTGCGAAACACACGAAGTTAATTTTGTTTGGGTAAAAGGTCATAATGGCAATCCTGAAAATGAGCGGTGTGATAAATTGTCTTATGCCACCCTTCGCCAAAAAGATTTACCACCCGATGAACTTTATGAAAATCCACCACCTGCACCTGAACCTGTAAAAATGACACAGGCTGGACAACCTTGTCGAAAATGCTCGACGCCTGTTATAAAGTTGAAGTCAAAGAAATCTAAGTCTTATCTGTTTTGCCCAAACTGTAAAGCGACTTATCAAATTGAGTCTAATGAACAAAGTGAGTCCAAACAGGCAACTCTCTTTTAGGTCAAAAGCGAGCCAACAAAGCGTACGCTTGACGGGTGGGAGTCTGTGCCATTTTCAGGTGTTTTTCACGCCCAAGCAGAATCCTGTTCTCGAAGTTTTGTCCACGCCCGCCCACTCGCAAGCACCCATTCGCTCCGCTCAGGCCACTCCGCAGATGCAAGCCGTTGGGCAGCTAGAAGGTTGTTGAATGCTTCAAAACGCAGAAGTATTAATGGAAAAGGTTGGATTAGGCATTCCCAATTCCTGGTTTCAAACGATCGGGTTGGCGATCGCAGGGTTGGGATTGATGCTTGCCTATTCTCCCTTAGCAGATCGGGTAGCATCTCACTGGTTCCACAAGCCACCAACTCTGGGAGCCTTCCGGGCAATCCAGCAATCAAAGGGGCACTTAATCATTGGAATCCTCGTCGCTTGGCTGCTTGGAGGAGTTTTAGAAGAATTGATTTTCCGAGGATTGGTTTTGAGGTCTGTAGAGGGAGTGTTGGCTGCACAGCTTCTCCCATCGATTGCAACTGTAGTCGCCATTGGCGTTGCAGCTTTTGGCGCGACGCTTTTCCATGTCTACCAAGGTTCTCGAGCCATGCTTATCATTGCTCAACTATCCATCCTGTTTGGTGTTCTGTTTGTCGTTAGCGGATACAATCTGTGGACCGTCATGGTATGCCATGGACTGTACGACACCATTGCTTTTGTTAGGTTTGCAAACAAGAAATCAAAATACTCAAATCTTGAGGGAAGCTCCGGAGATCGTTAATCATGCCGCCCAACACAACACAGCGCGCACTCCGCACTACTTTGCACGTTAAAGCAAATGTAAACCATTAGAAGTTATTTTTCTCCGCGATCACAGGAAGCCTGTTTCAATCCGTATCAGTTTTTCATGGGAAACATAGCCATGAGTAAATTCGCTCTCGTCGCTATCCTGGTCCTTGCGCTCTCATTCGCCATCGCTAGCTTTGCCATTCAGAAAACCAGCTTGGCTCGCACAGCGATCTTCGGCCTTCTGCCCATTCTGGTCATGCTGATCGCGTTCTACTCTTCCAACTATAGTAGCTGGCAAGCGTGCCTTAGGTCAGCGTGCGAGTCGGCGGGGTTGCCTGCCGATTGTAGCGTCAGTGAGTTCGGATGCGGTGAAGGATACGGCCCGGCTGTGGCGATGCTGGTCATAACGGGCATCATCCAGATCATTATCTACTTCATTGGATTAATCCCTATCTGGTTTATCCACTCTCGTCGAATCGCTTCTAAAGAAACCGGAGGTCAACTATGAGCATTGGCATCTTCCTGGACAAGGAACATCAACCAACCATGCCTGAAGTCTTGGGGACAATTGGCACGAAACAACCGTTATGGGAGGAACTGACTCAATTCATCTCCAGCAACTATCCAATTCCCGGGGAATGGAATTTCGGTGGAAAGAACTACGGCTGGAATCTTTGGTACCGCAAGAGCGACAAAACACTCCTCTCCTTGTTTCCCCAGCAAGACAGTTTTGTGGTCCAGATCGTGTTGGGGAAAGATCAAGCCGAACAAGCCCTTGACTTGAAATTAGGTGCACACGTTGGAACGGTCCTGAGAGAAGCTTCTCAACTGCATGATGGACGCTGGCTCTTCATCCCGGTCAAGACCGAAAAAGACGTCAAAGATATTCAGCAGTTGATTCAAGTTAAGCGGAAACCCAAGCCACTGAAAGTCGGTTGAGTAAAAGCAAGCCGTTACAAGATGAGCGAATCTTTGTCCCTCAAAAACACAGATATCCTTGCCATACTGCAAGAGTTGAACACATACATAAAACAGCCTCTGTGGTTATTCGGAGGGGTCGCTATTGATTTCCTAGTCGGTCAGTGGACGCGCCCTCATGGCGATGTGGACCTCAACACGTTCACGGAATTTCGGGATGAACTTGCGCAGGAACTCCGGCAGATTGGTTATCGAACATCGGATAGGGGCTGGCTCACCCATTGGTTTCAGGAGGGAAGCGCTCACAGATTGGAAATTGTCTTTCTTGAGCGAGGCACTGATGGCACAACACGATTACATATCAAGGATGATGATTCGGTTGGCGTGCCCGGTCTCTATCCGCTCTTCTCTGGTTACCTAGACCCAAACAGATTCGCCACGCTGGAGAGCGTGAGATTCCGAGTATGCAGTCCAGCAGGTGAATGGCTCGCACGCGCCAGTCGTATGGATGTGATCGGCGGGCGGGCTCGAGATCCAAAGCTGGAGCATGATCAAAAGCTGCTTGAGACAATCATTCCCGAAGAAGAACTGGTTTCTCTGCGTTCCCGCGAACGCACACCGTTGGGCAATATTCAATAACTATTTTCGTTGATGGAGGGGCTTTATGCGAACTCGGGTGGAACACTTCAAACTCTCCCTTGTCTCTTGGGTGATTCTGATTGGCGCAATCGTGAAGTTCGCACTTCACATGTACATGGCGCCCGGTTATAGCTTCTTTTTCGATGAGCTCTACACGCTCGCGTTGAGCCGACATTTGGCATTCGGATACGTGGACTTACCTCCGCTGGTGCCTGCCCTGGTGGCACTCAGCCGCTTCCTATTGGGGGAATCATTATTTGCGATGCACATCGTCCCGGCGCTCGCTGGCTCGTTGACTTTGGTCTTTGCATGCCTAATCGCAAAAGAGTTCGGCGGAAAGACGCTGGCTGTTGCACTGACCGCCCTTGGATTCATTGTCGTCCCCGGCTGGTTGGTGGTCGATTCTATCTTCTGCTATGACAGTATCGATCAAATGATCCTGGTCGCCTTCCTGCTCTATCTGATCCGGTTTCTTCGGACAGGGAATAAAAGACTATGGATCGTGTTGGGTTTCATCGCAGGACTGGCCTGCCTGACCAAAATGACCATATTATTTCTGGGACCCGGTTTTCTGGTTGCGCTTCTCGCTTCGAAATACCGCAAGGATTTGATCACGCCCTGGCCGTGGCTGGGAGCCGCGATTTGTGTAGTGCTTGTTTCGCCCTATATCATCTGGCAAATTGTCAATCATTGGCCAACGTTGGAATACTGGATGAATTATGGATCACAGCGGGTGTATCAAGCTTCTCTTGAGCAATATACAGTCAACGTACTGATCTATTTATGTCCGCTGCTCCTGCCCTTGTGGTTGATCGGACTATATCGAATCTTCCGCAAATTGGACGGGGTGAACTATGCGTTCCTGGGTTTGTTATTGCTGGTCACCTTTGCGTTGATGTTTAAACTACATGCAACCGCCCGGATGATCATAGAGCTTTTCATACCAATTCTTGCAGCGAGTGCTGTATTTATTGAGGAAATGATTGCACGCTTACGCTGGAAGAATTGGGTGGGAGTCATTCCCATGATTTACCTGCTGGTCGTGGGAACCATCACGGTTCCCATATCCCTGCCTGTGATACCGATGAGCATTCTGCCGACCGTCATCCATCCGTTTCAATCTCTGTATGAGCCGCTCAGGGAATTCAATGGAGGGTCGATTGCCATCCCGATCTTTCTCAGCGGCCGCATCGGATGGAATGACCTGGTTCGCGAAGTGTCCGACGTATATCACGCGCTCCCTCCGGAAGACCGCGCGGTGGCGGGCATCTATGCAGATTTCTACCCGACTGCCGGGGCCATTGACGAGTTCGGCCCTCAATACGGACTTCCCCACGCGGTCAGCGGATCGATGACCTATTATCTTTGGGGGCCGGGATATTCCTGGGATGTCATGATTCTGATCACAGATAGAACGAACAACATGTCGGTCTTTTTCGATGAGTGCGAGCAGAAAGCAGTCACATCGGACGAATTTGTGGGATTAACCCGCTTTTATATTTTCGTGTGCAGAAAGCCAAAGGTCTCAACGGATAAGATATGGAGCAGTTTAAAGTATTACCATTAAACGCCAAGGAAGAGGCAAACTTTGTCCAATTTGCTTACTGCTTTTACAACGCGAACTGCGAGTCAACTCTACAATGAAAAGCTATTACAATAAGCTACGCAACAAATAACACTTTTAAGATTCCAATCTTTTAGAGGCACAAATGAGCATCGCACAAAAGCAAGTTGGCTGGAGCTTTTGGATTTGGTGGGTGGGACTCACAATCGTCGGCGGGCTGGTTGGCAACTATATTGCGGACATGTTAGGCTTGGAGATGTTAAACCGCCCCACCGATGCAGGCATCTTGTTTTCCGTGTTAGGGAGCGGAGTCTTCGCTCTGTGCGTGAGCGCCGCGCAGTGGTTCTTATTGCGGCGCTTGTTCGATAAAAGCGCCTGGTGGCTGGTTGCAGGGACATTCGGACGCGCGTTCGGCATGTTGATCGGATCGATCACGCTCGTGCTGATCAGCAGTCAATTCAACCTTCAGGCTGGTCTATGGTCTACGAGTCTTTATTTGGCTGTGCGTGGCACGATCTTGGGCGTGGCTCAATGGCTGATATTAAAGCAGTGGCGCACGAAAACAGGCTGGTGGGTGCTTGCAAATGCAATTGGCTGGATGCTTGGCTCCACATTGTTGGAACTGTTCGTTCCGTCCACTGCGATCAAT
>DATKNJ010000007.1:0-6273 GCA_035541395.1 Anaerolineales bacterium | reverse complement strand
GTCGTCAACGTGCCAGCCGTGTGAATCGAGATCACATGCTCGCAGCCTTTTGCGAACAGTTTTTTGTAGCGGGATGAGAATTCGCCAATTGAAGGCGAGGCAGTCGTCGGCGGAGTTTGAAACGAGGGGAGTCTTTTGTAGAATTCTTCGCGCGAGATTCCGTTTCCGTCCGTGTATTCTTTTCCATCCAAAATCAAAATGGAAGGCACAACTTCCAATCCATGTTCCTCGACGAGCTGCGCGGGAAGGTCGCAAGTTGAGTCGGTGACGATGCCGAGTTTCATGAATGATCCATTGGTGTACATAGATTTGAAAACGATTCCCCTCTCCCATTCGGGAGAGGGGCTAAGAAGACAAGGAAAAGAGTTGAAAAATTATTCCACAGAAACGATGAATTGATAGTGCGGTTGTCCGCCTTCTTGCAATTCGATTTCCTGCGATGAATATTTGGCGCGCACAACATCTACGATGCGATTGGCTTCCGTTTGATTCATATCCTCGCCGTAGAAAAGCGTGATGAGTTCGTGGCTGGCCGCATCTGCTTTTTCGAGCAAACCGAGCAGGGCATCATCCACAGTAGAGGCTGAAAATACAAGTTTGCCATCCAACAACGCAATCACTTGGCCGGACTGCACTTTGACGCCATCGATCTCCACCGAACGCGTCGCGACCGTAATCTCGCCGCTCTTTACCAGACTCATAGCCTTGGACATCTTTTCAGCCACGGCATCCAACTCTCCTTCCGGATTGAGCGAGAGCATGGCGGCCAATCCTTGCGGCACAGTACGAGTCGGTACCACAGCTACTTTCTTCACGGTCACATCTTTGGCCTGGTTGGCAGCCATCACGATGTTTTTATTATTCGGCAGAATGATGACTTTATCGGTCGGCAAATTTTCAAAGGCGTTGAGAATATCTTGCGTGGACGGATTCATGGTCTGCCCGCCTTCTACCACCGCGGCCACGCCGAGGCTGGCGAAGATGCGACTCAGTCCATGACCGGGCGAAACGACCACCACCGCGATCTGTCCCGGTTCCACCGCTGTGAACGGAATCTGCGAAGACTTGCTCTTTTGAATATCGTCCATCTGGGCCAGCAAATTTTCCATTGCCACTTTGGTGATCGTGCCCAGGCCCATGATGTAATCAATAGGTTCGTATCGTTTTTCAGTTGGTACATGGATGTGCATGCGATACATGCCATCGCCTTCACCCACTTGAATCGAAGTCCCCATCTGTTCGAGCCTGCTATAAAACTTATGCAAATCGAGTTCACTCAAAGGGAAGAAATCCACGACCACTTCGTAATCCTGTCCCTCTTCCACATCTTCCAACGCGCCTTGTAATTGCATGCTTGAAATCGGCTGGACACTCATCGTGGGTGTATCCAGCGATTGACCATAAACGTGTCGCAACATTCCCTCCAAAACAAAGAATAAACCTTTTCCTCCCGAGTCCACCACGCCCGCTTGCTTTAAGATCGGTAACAGCTCCGGCGTTTTTTGGACAGCTTCATCCGCAGCTTTGACTGCGATATCGAGGATTTCAATCGGGTCTTGCGTGGACCCCAAAGCTGTTTCCGTTGCCGCGGCCACTTCCTTGGCGACAGTTAAGATTGTGCCCTCCACTGGTCGCACAACGCCTTTATACGCGGTGTCGCGCGCTTCGGCAAACGCCTTGACGAGAGTCGGACCATCCAACACTTCATGTTCATGAACGCCGCGCGCAAAGCCGCGCCACAACTGCGAAAGGATCACACCGGAATTGCCGCGCGCACCCATCAGCGCGCCCTGCGAAACGGCAGTGGCCATTTGCGAAATATTATGATGGCCGAGATCTTTGATCTCATTCCAGGCGGCTTGCATGGTCAGAACCATGTTTGTGCCGGTGTCGCCATCCGGCACCGGGAACACATTCAATGAGTTGACGGTTTGTTGGTTGGTACGTAGCCAGGTCAGTCCGGCTTCGACCAGTCGTTTGAGGGATTGCCCATCGATCTCTTTTTTGCGGAACGTTTCGACCCGTTTGCTATCTATATTCATCAATGTAGACTCTCCTAGGCCGCGTCGCTGACGCGCAATCCCGCGACATGAATGTTGACGCTGTTGACTTTCAGTCCCAGCGCTTTTTCTACATTGAAGCGTACAGAGTTGGCAACGCTTTCGGCCACGGAGTTAATGCGCGTGCCGTATTCCACGATGATGTAGATGTCTATATCAATGTTCTCGCCATCGTAATGGACTGTTACACCACGGCTCGGCTCGCGCGTAATCGTGTGCACGAAACCGTCTGCCAGATTCTTCGGAGCCAGCCCTACCACGCCGTAGGATTGCAATGTAGCGTGATAGGCAATCGCGGCTACCGCGTTCGGAGAGATGTGAATCCCGCCCAGAGTTGTCGTTTCTTCGCCCATAGGTATCCTCTTCTGTATCTATTTTAACAGCTTGTCTTGAAGAAGGTCGCGATGTGTGGTAAAATGCCGTGCTTTCAAAAAAGCAAATGGTTTCGGAATCATCGCAGGAAAGGAAGTTGTTTTCAAATGGCTAAATGCGCTCACTGTGGCAAGACGACCACGTTCGGCCACAACCGTTCATTCTCTCAGCGTGCGACTAACCGCAAGTTCAAACCGAATCTGCAAAAGGTCAGTGTGATGGAGAAGGGCCGCCTGGTTCAGAAGGTACTGTGCACCAAGTGCATTCGCACCCTGGCCAAATCGGCGGCATAGTCGTTCTGCTTTTGACAAAGATCGTGGCGAAAGCCGCGGTTTTTGTTTTAACGGCCGGCTTTGCGCAAGGCTTGGATTCCTTCTTTGATTCCTTTCGGGTTTTTGAAAATTGCGGTCGCCGATACGAAAGCGGTGGCGCCCGCGGCTTGCATCTTGGGGAGAGTCTGCGAGCTGATGCCGCCGTCCACTTCCAGCCAGGCGGACGAATGAATCTTATCCAGCTTTTTTCGGATCTCGGCCACCTTTGTCACCGTTTGTGGAATATATTCTCCACCGGAATAACCGGGATCCACGCTCAGCACCAGAACGAGATCAGCCAGATATAAAACCGGTTCGATGGCGATTGCCGGTGTGCCGGGATTCAATACTACGCCCGCGGTGCATCCCAACGATTTAATATGATTCAAGGTGCGATGCAGATTTGGGCAGGTCTCCATGTGAACTGTCAAATGGCTGGCACCGGCTTTGGCGAAATCTTCCAGCAAATGCTCAGGCTGTTCGATCATCAGATGCACATCGAGTGGGAGTTCCGTGGCGCGGCGACAAGCCTCGACGATGAACGGGCCCATCGTCAAGTTCGGGACGAAGTGGCCATCCATCACATCCACGTGAATCCAATCTGCGCCGGCTGCTTCGCAGGCCGTGATCTGTTCGCCGAGATGGAGGAAGTCGGCAGATAAAATGGAGGGGGCAAGAATAAATTTAGGCACGGGTAAAGTCTCAGGATTTAATGAATGGGTGGATTATAGGTAAAGTAAACCCAAATCCAAAATGGGATCAGGCCGCCGGCCGCGATCAACGCGACCAAACCAAGAGCGACCGAGATCCAGTCGATATCCAAATCAACGGAGGCAGGATGGGGCAGAGTCCGAGTCGTGTTCGAAATCGGAGATGGAGTTGGATCCGGTGGCGGTTCAGGCTGTCGATAGGTGGTCGAGACTTCGGGAGTTAGAGTCAGCGATTCCGGGATCGGTTCATCGCGTTGAGTGCCGAAGCGCAACAACACGCGCCCGAGTTGATCGGCCGTGCGATAACGCGCCGACGGTTCTTTGGCGAGCACTTTCATCACGATCTCTTCGAGCGCGGAGGGAATATCGGGAACGTATTCGCGAATAGGAATCGGTTCAGCTTCGATGTGAAGGCGCGCCAGTTCTTCGGCGGTGGAGCCTGTGAAGGGCAGAGTGCCGCTCAACATTTCGTACAATACAACGCCAAGCGAATAAACATCGGAGGCCGGGGAAGGCGGTTCGCCCGCGGCTTGTTCGGGAGAGAAATATTGCGGCGATCCCCAAACGACATCGGAATGCTCATCGGGACGAATCGTGGCCAGCGCGCGGGCGATGCCGAAGTCTGTGACTTTGAGGCGTTTATCCGGCGTGACCAGCATGTTCTGCGGTTTCACATCGCAGTGGACGAGTCCCGCACGATGTGCGTATCCGATTCCTGCTGAAGCTTGCACCACCAACGGGATCGCTTCATCTACGGTGAAGCGTCCGCGTTTGCGGATCAGAGTCTTGAGGTCTGTACCGGGCACATATTCCATCACGATATATAACTGACCGTCGGCCAAACCGAAGTCATGCACGGTGACGATGTTGGGATGCGACAAATTGGCGGCCGCGCGTGCTTCGTGCCGGAAACGTTCCTGAAAGCCCTCGTTTTCGGTGTAATCTTTGCGTAGCACTTTGATGGCAACGTAGCGATCCAGCATCACATCGCGGGCGCGGAATACATCCGCCATGCCGCCGTAGCCGAGGCGTTCCAATAATTGATAACGATTGTTGAGAAGTTCGCCTTCCTGCATGATTAAGAAATTATATCATCGGCTTTTCCGATTAGCTTCAGGCGCGCTCGAAGAGGTGTGTAGATTTGATAAACAAATCATAAACGATATTCGCGGCTTTGTGTTTAGTGCTGTACCTTGCGCGGTTCGACTCTCCGCGCCGAAACCGCTCAGGTATAATCATTTGATGCGCCAAGGCCTTTTATTGTATAACCCGGCCGCGGGACGTCTTTCTGCTCGTTCGTTTTTGCGCGGTCCATTGAAGATTCTGCGCGCCGCCGGCTGGCAGACGGACGTGGCCGTGACGCTCAACGGCACACACGCCACACAGGCCGCGCGTCAGGCCGCGACAGAGCACTATGACGCGGTCTTCGCGATCGGCGGCGACGGAACGATCGGTCAGGTGACCGGCGGTTTGATCGGCACGGAAACCGCGCTGGGTGTTTTTCCGGCTGGCAGCACGAATGTGCTGGCGCGTGAGCTGGGCATGAAACCATTTAATTGGTATCGTCCGTGGGCACTGCGTGAAAGCGCCAAACTGCTGGCCGAGTCATCGGTCCAGCACATGGATGTTGGTCTATGTGATGAACGAGTCTTTTTGTTGTGGGCAGGCATCGGCCTCGATGCGTTGACCATTCATAAGCTGGAGCCGCGCTCGCGCTTCGTCAAATATATGTCTGTTCCGCATTATTTTGCTACTACTGTTTGGGAAGCCACGTTCTGGCACGGCATGGATTTGCTCGTATGGACCGATGGCAAACAAGTAGATGGTCATTTTCTTTTGGCAGTGGCTACTAATATTCGTCGCTATTTGGGCGGCATGGCGGTCATCTCGCCAGAAGCCTATTTTGATGACGGCCTGATGGATTTGTGGTTGTTTAGCGGCAACAATCTCGCTGATGCGTTCCGTCACTTCTTCGATATGTTGGCGGGACGTCATTTCACATCCGATCAGGTACGTCGTTTGCCGTTTCAATCGGCGCGTATCGAATCGAACGCGCCCTTCTCTCTGCAAATGGATGGCGAGCCTATGCTTGGCAGCGCGCGGATCGGGATCACGGTTCAGCCGCGCGCGCTCAAAATGTTGATGCCGCCTCATTCTCTCAACTTGTTGAGGCATCCGGTTTCCTGATATGAATCGCTCTTTGATCAATCGTTGGACAATCCTCGGCGCGCTGGGCGTGGCCGGATTTCTGATTGTTATGACTCTGATCCTGATTGGTTGGACGAGTCCCCGCGTCGCACAGAACGTTGGGTTTGTTCCCGCGGATTTGACCATGATCCCCGCCCCAACGCATACACCCGCCGCGCCGCCCACGCCGACAGTTGATCCGTTCGCGACTCCCAGCCCCGCGCCGAATGAGATCGCGGTGGGCAGCTACGTGCAGATCACCGGCACAGAAGGACAGGGCTTGCGCCTGCGCGCGGACCCTGGGTTGGATGGCAATCAACTCTTCCTCGGTTACGACGAGGAGGTCTATCATGTGCAGGATGGCCCGAAGCAGGTGGACGGATATACCTGGTGGTATCTGGTTGCGCCCTATGATTCGACTCGCGCGGGTTGGGCTGCCGCGGATTTTCTGGCGGTGGTTCCTCCACCACAACAATAAATGTAGGGGCACATTTGTGCCCCTACAGGAGATGACATGAACGAACGACCTACCAACATCACAGCCAACAAATCACAACGCGAATTCACCGTCGTGTGGAGTGACGGACATACCAGCGTTTATTCGTTTGGATTGCTGCGCGCGGCTTGTCCGTG
>DATKNJ010000006.1:0-8691 GCA_035541395.1 Anaerolineales bacterium | reverse complement strand
CTCCGTCAGGTCCAAAGCCTCAGCCGTATTCTTGATGGATAAGCCTTCCACATCGCGCAAGAGAAACACAATGCGCATCGACTCGGGGAGATGCTGGATCGCCTCTTCGAGGGTGTGCCGGCCTTCCCCGGAAAGCAACTGATCTTCGGGCAGTTCGCTCCAATCTGCGAATTGAGTGGGCTGCAGGTCGCCCGCGTCCTCTCCATCCTCGATATCTTCCAGATTTACTTCCGGCTTCTTTCTGCGGATCAACATCAACGCTTCGTTGGCGGCGATACGATACAGCCACGTCGAAAGGCTGGATCGCCCTTCGAAGGTTTCAATGTGGGTCAGCACACTGAGGAAAGTGTTCTGTAACACATCCTCCGCGTCCTGGTGATTCCCGAGCATGCGCAGGGCCAGTCGAAAGATGGAGTTGGAATATGCGTCCACCAAGCGCGCAAATTCGGCGCGGTCTCCGGCTTTGAGTGCTTCCAGTGAAAGTTCGGTAGGCGTGGACGTATCCATTAGATGAATTTTAACCAAAAAAGTTGCAAAAAATGTGTGTGGCCTTGTAAACGCAGATGACGTACCACCGAGTACACAGAGAACACTGAGCTTTCCCCTTTGTTTTTCTCTGTGTACTTTGTGGTCTCTGTGGCGCGAATCACCAAATCCAAATAAAAGAAGTTGGTGAAAGATGCAACTTTTCTCTTCCGCCTGCATCAAAGGGATGCTAAACAAAGCTATTCTTCCGAACCAAGGAGTGACAAGTTACATGGAAATGATTATTGACTTCCCGGGCGGCTCACGCGTAGACGCTCATTTTGACGGGTTTACCGTCCCAACCGACCAGCCGCCGATGTCCAGCGCACCCACACCTTTCGCGGTGTTCCTCTCATCCATTGGGACTTGCGCCGGAATTTATGTACTGGGCTTTTGCCGTCAGCGTGGCATTCCGGCTGATGGGATTCGGATTGTCGAAAGCGTCCACAGCAGCCCGTTGACACACATGGTCGATAAGATCGATTTGGAGATTCAGGTCCCGAACAATTTCCCGGATAAATATCGCGACTCGCTCATTCGCTCCGCTGAATTGTGCGCGGTGAAGAAGCACCTTGAGAATCCGCCCAAGTTCGATATCACCACGTCCAAAGTTGAGATTGCATAGGCAGAGGAACCGATCATGGAAAAGGTTCTTGACGATCAGATCGTAAAGCAAATTGAAGAAATCTTTGGCGAAGTCAAAGAGCCAGTGCAAGTCCTTTTCTTTGGCTCGAAAGATCACTGCGATTATTGCAACGAAGCCCGGCAACTGCTTGAAGAAATCACCGCGATCAATGACAAACTTGAGCTAAAGGTTTATGATATTCAGGAACATCAGGAGATCGCGAACCAGTTCAACGTCACGAACGCGCCCGGGATTGTGATCGCTGCCAAAGATAACGCGGAAGTCTCTGATCTTGGAATTCAATTTTCGGGGGTTCCGTCCGGTCATGAGTTCAGCACGCTTATCAATGATATATTGATCGTGTCCAGGCGCGACTCGGGTTTGAGCGAAAAGACGCGCGAGTTCCTGAAGAACCTTGATCAGCCATTGCTCTTGCAGGTGTTCGTCACACCGAGTTGTCCTTATTGCCCACGTGCAGTTTTGCTCGCTCATCAGATGGCGATGGAAAATCCGCAGATGATCCGCGCCGAAGGTGTGGAAGCCACCGAGTTTCCTGAACTGGCCAGCCGTTTCAATGTCCAGGGTGTGCCGCAGACGGTGATCAACTCCGGTGCGGGGATGGTAGTCGGCGCAGTGCCTGAGCAAAACCTGCTGGCCGAGATCATGCACGCGCTCCAAAACTAACTCATCTCACGAATCAGGCAGAACCATGTCCACCAGAAAACATAAACGTCATCAACAAAGCTCATTTGCGATGGTTCCTGTTTGGATAGGAATCTGCCTGGTTGGTTTGGCCGTGCTGCTCGTGTTTACTTCCAAATCGAAGAGCGGCTCGCAAACTTCATCTGCGCTTGGAGCAGTTCACTATCCCGCGCCCGAACTTTCCCTGCAAAACATCAACGGCGAGACCAAGTCCCTGGCGGATTACCGCGCGAGCGTAGTGTTGGTCAATAACTGGGCTACGTGGTGTCCTCCGTGTAAAGCTGAGATGCCGACTCTGGCGGCGTATTTCAACAAGCACAATGCGGACGGCTTCATGATCATCGCTGTGGAGGCCGGCGACTCGTTGAAGGATGTTTCGCAATTCGCGCAAAGTTATGGTTTGAAGTTCCAGGTCTGGTTGGATCCGCAGGGCGCTTCCGTAAGAGCTTTTGGAAATGGGGCCTTGCCTAATTCCTATGTGATCGATCGTTCGGGCACGGTGCGTTATGCCTGGACGGGTGCCATCAACGACACCGTGCTTGAAAAATATGTAACGCCTTTGATCGCAGAGAACAATTGAAAAGCGAATCAATTGTTAGAGTTGCACTATGGCAAAAAATATTTTCGTGAAAGGGGCATCCGCTTCAAGGATGTGGATGTCAGCCGCGATGCAGCCGCGGCACGCAATATGATGCGTCGCTCCAGCCAGCAGGGCGTACCGGTCATTGACATTGGCGCGCTGATCTATGCTTCGCCTCTGACGATCGTTGCGATGGTTGTTGCTTTTGTCGGCCTGATGCGCGGTTTTTCGGCTCGCGCTGGAACACAATGAAACTCTTTAAGAAAATTTCCAAAGGGATTGGCTTCCTCTTTCTGGCAGGCGTTTTGCTGGTTGCCGCTCTGTTGGGATACATCGTGATTCTGCATCACCTGTCCTTTACATTGCCATCTCCTACGGGAACGTATCATGTGGGGCGCACTGAATACGATTGGACCGATAAGAATCGTATCGATCCATTGGCCGATCAACCGAACGTCAAACGGGAACTGCCGGTATGGGTATGGTATCCGGCAACAGTCTCTTCTTCAGATTTACCTGTTCCTTATCTGCCATCCTACTGGGTGAACGCGCGCAATCAAGATCAGGGGATGGGAATGTATTTGGAGCGTGATCTCTCGGCTATTCAAACACATTCGTTTGCAAATGTCCCTGTGGATCAAGCGCAGGATAAATATCCGGTGATTATCATGCAGCCCGGTATGGGGCCAATGGCTACCGATTACACAGTCATTGCAGAGAATCTGGCAAGCCACGGCTATATCGTCTTTGGGATCAACCAAACGTATACATCGAACGTAGTCGCTTTCCCGGACGGACGCGTGGTTCTGCGCTCAAACAATGGGACTATTCCCGATAGCGCGGATGCCGCGCAAGCGGACGCCGACGCTAATCGGATTGAAAAGGTTTGGGCGGCGGATGTCCAGTTTGTGATGGACCAGCTTCAAAGTCTCAATAATGATTCGTCGAGTCAGTTCTACAACAAACTTGATCTGACGCATGTCGGAGATTTCGGTCACTCGTTCGGCGGCGCGACCGCGCTGCGTATCTGCGAAACGGACGCGCGTTGTCAGGCGGGTGCGGATCTGGACGGTACGATTTTCAGTGATGACTTGAAGGGAATGATACAAAAGCCCTTTATGTTCATGACCGAAGATGGATGTGGTAAAGATTGCAACACGATGCAACAGGTTTACTCGAGTGCAACAAATACGGCTTATTATCTTTCCGTGAAAGGCACAAAGCACTTCAACTTTAGTGACCTCCCTTTGCGCTTATCGCCGCCTGTACGGATTTTGTTCAGGCAATTGGGATTCATCGGCCCGACACAACCTGAACGAGGGCTGGAGATTACCAATGCTTATCTGGTTGCGTTCTTTGACGAATCTTTGAAGGGCGTTAACTCAGGATTACTACAAGGTCCTTCTTCAGCTTATCCAGAAGTGCAGTTTGAAAAACGCTGACGAATATATTGTTCCCATATGCTTTGTGTAATTTCAATAAGATCGACTTGACCTTTTATATTTCACGGGGAAATCAAGTATCATATTCAAAACTGATGAACACAAAGGATACCCTCAACATGGAGACTATCGTTCTCATTATATTGGTTGGCCTGGCCGGTGGCGTGGCGGTTGGATTACAAAGTCCACTGGCGAGTATGCTCACGCAGCGGTTGGGTGTCTTTGAGAGCATCTTTATCGTTCATGTCGGCGGCGCGATCTTTGCATTGATTCCGATTCTGATCTTTGGCGGCGGAAAACTTGGCGAATGGCGCAACGCGCCATGGTACGCGCTCGGCGCGGGAATCTTTGGTTTGGTGGTGATCGCCGCGGTAAGTTATATGATTCCGCGCGTCGGCGTGGCCGCCTCGATTGTCACTGTGGTGGCTGGCCAGCTTTTGGTCGGGACGATTCTCGATCACTTCGGCTGGTTGGGCGCAAACGTGAGGTCGCTGGATCCAGCACGCGCATTGGGATTGATTGTAGTCATGGTGGGAGTCTGGCTGACGGTTAGATAATTTGTCGTAGGGGAGGATCGCGATCTGTCCCTACATTTTATTTGCAAGAGCTGAATAAAATTCTTTCAAAAAATGTGATGGCGCTTTGCCTAATAAACGCGGCTCGCTGAATCCGGCGCGCGGCGCGAGTGCGCGATACGATTCAAACGTTAGTGGATACGGCACCCATAAGTTGCCTGAATCCACGTTGTATTCAACCAGCAAAAGTAAACCGTTTGGCTTCAAGGACTCGCACACGTGACGCAATACTTTTTCTTTGTCTTTGAAGAAGTGGAGCGAGTTCGCCATCACGATGCCGTCGAGCGCGGGCAAATCCAAAGAGCGCGAAAAATCTTTGTTTAACGGAATCAAGTTTCGGCTCGATGCAAAGCGGGCGCGGTGCACCTCTTCCAATTCATTGAGTCGCGCGCGGTCTTTGTCCACTGCATAAATTGTGGCATCGAGTCCGACCAACTCGCGCAGAGCCAACGTAAACGCGCCGCTTCCCGCGCCGAAGTCTGCCCATATGCCGCCTTGATTTAAATTGGCAGGCTTGAGGAGATTGACATGATCGGTGTGATCCATGTGTTGATGGTATCACAAGATTAATCGTATAATCCCAAACCATGAGCGATGCTCGCCCCGCTGATAAATTGTTGCATACCAAACTGATGCCGCCGCGCCTTCATGCAGGCGTTGTCGAACGCGACCATTTGCTGACGCGGCTCGACTCTGGCCTCACCAAGAAGCTGACGCTCGTTTCTGCGCCGACCGGTTTTGGCAAGACGACTCTCGTCGGCATGTGGATTGCGGGCCGCGAGGTTTCATCGACTTGGGTGACGTTGGATGAAAACGACAATGACCCGACTCGCTTCTGGACCTATGTTGTCTCCGCGTTACGGACTCTGGATTCATCTGTTGGCAAAACCACTCTCTCCGCGCTGACCGCGCCTCAGCCGCCCGCGTTTGAGTCGTTGCTAATACCGCTTATCAATGATCTGGCGCGGCTCGAGCAGCCTTGTGTGCTGGTGCTGGAAGATTATCATGCGATTCATGCGAGCGAGGTGAATAAAGGCCTCGCGTTTTTGATTCAACATTTGCCCGTCACGCTTCATCTGGTTTTGATCACGCGCACAGAACCGGATTTGCCGTTGGCGATTTTGCGCGTGCGCGATGAATTGGTCGAGCTTAGCGTAAATGAATTGCGCTTCAATCAGACCGAAGCCGAGACTTTTCTGCGCGAAGCTGTGCAAATGGAAATCCCGTCCGCAGCCGTGACAAAGTTATTGCAACAAACTGAAGGTTGGGCAGCAGGCTTGCGTTTGGCCGCATTGTCATTGCAAAGTAAAAATAGCGCTGCAGATGTTGAACAGTTGATTCGATCTTTTTCGGGCAGCGATCGGCGCGTGGCCGACTATTTGGTCCAAGAAGTTTTCAAAGACCAACCCGAAACTGCGCAATTTTTTTTATTGAAGACTTGTTTTTTCAATCGTCTGACCGGCGCGTTATGCGACGCGATCACAGGGGAAAACACTGGTGCGACTATGCTCGAACATCTTGAGCGCGAGAATTTATTCCTTGTCCAGCTTGAACGGAGCGGCGATCAACTTTGGTATCGCTACAATCCTTTATTCGCCGAGTCGATTCAATATCTTGCCAGGCAACGACTCGATGAAGCCGAGGTCAAGAGTCTGTTTGAAAAAGCCAGCAGTTGGTATGAGTCTCGCGGGCTTTTGGATGATGCCATTGAAACTGCGCTTTCAGCAAAACTTTTTAGCCAGGCTTTGCGGCTTATCGAAAAATATATTGACATCCACGATATCAACGGAATGCGTACATTGGGTCGCTGGCTCGAAAGTGTCCCTGAACAGCAGACTCTGCTTCATCCTTTAATTTGCTTTGTGTATGCTCAGATCATTCTATACACAACTTCTGATCGGTTTTCGCCCGCCGTTGCCACGCGCTTGGAACCATTCCTTCATGCTGCGGAAACAGCCTGGCGCGCAGAGGAGAATCATCACCGGTTGGGTGAGTTGTTTTCCCTGCGCGGAAATGTAGCTTGGTGGCGCGGCAATTTCCAAAAAGCGTTTGAATATGCACACCAGTCGCTGGAACTTCTCCCGGAGTTTGACGTCGCGTGGAGAGGCACCAGCCAGTTGATCGTGAGCTACGAGGCGCTGAACGCAGGCCGCATTCTTCAAGCACAGGATGGCGGTTTGGAAGCGCGCGCTCAAATGGGCGCGGCGCAAAATATCCATGGCATGCTGGCGGCGGCGCAAATATTGAGCGAGGCGGCGTATTGGCAGGGCGAGTTGGAACAAGCCCTTCAATTGGATCAACAAATAATGAATGAAGCCATCGGCGGCGTGGAAATGCTGGACGATCAGGGCTTTGCCACTTTTGGGCTGGCGCAGATCGCCTATGAACAAAGTGATTTGGCGCGCGCCGAGTTAATGGTCGAAAGAACATTGGATTTGGCGGGCCAGCGCGCCAACGAATATCTTCGAGTCAAAGCCATCATTCAACTGGCTTATATCAGCGCCGCGGAAAATGATTTTGTGCGTGTGGATAATTTGCTCACGTTGTTGATTGCCAAAGTGCAAAACTCGGCTTTGGCGCGCGATGTTCACGAAACGCGGGCGCGACTTTCCATTTTGGGTGGCGATCTCTCATCGTTGAAGAGTTGGCTGGCGATGATTTCGAATGAGAATCAGAATCTTCTGCATTTGCAAAAAGAGCGCGAGACATTTACATTGGCGCGTTTGCAAATTGCTGAGAGCAATGCAAGCGCTGCGCTTCAAGCGCTCGATGGTTGGGCCGCTGAAACTGCCGCGAACGGACGCATCCGCAGCCAGGTGCAAGCCTTATGCCTCGAGGCGCTCGCCTATCACGTTGAGTCGGATGATGCGAAAGCCATGTCATTGATGACTGAAGCGCTCATACTCGGACATGCCAAGAATCTGCGAAGAATCTTTTTGGACGAAGGCCCGCACATGGGCGCGTTATTGCAAACAATCCTTCCATCGCTTCCCAACCGGACCTTGAACCTGTACGCGACAACCCTGTTGCATCTATTCAGCTCCGTGACGGTTCCACTGGCAGGCGCGGCGAAGCTTGTTGAACCGCTGAGCCAGCAGGAGGTCCGCGTGCTGCGGTTGCTGGTCAATGGCCTATCGAATTCTGATATCGCGCGGGAGTTGGTTGTCTCTACGAATACGGTCAAAACGCACGTCAAAAGCATTTATCGCAAATTGAACGTCAACTCGCGCGAAGATGCGCGTGAAGTGGCGCGCGAACTAAGGTTGTTATGAATTCATATCGCAGCGATCAATCACCCTCCCAATCACCCTGCCGGGGTGAAGCGCACAAGCGGACGAAGGCCTACAATGCGACTATCAAAATATCGCATTCAAAAGGAATTTCAGAATGACCGAACGTTCGATCCTTGCAGGAAAAAATCCCATTGTGGTGATTAAGGTTGGAGCCAGCGTGACGGTGAAAGGTCACGACAGCGATCTGGTCACAGCAGTGACAACTGGTATTTGGGGCTTGAAATTGGAAAAGCGCAGCGACGCAGAGATTGGCCGAGCGCGTGCTGCGGTGGGGGATCATGTGTTGTTTGATATCCGTTTGAAGAAGCCTGACTTTCAGGGAACGAGTGAGCCCGAGGATGTGATCGAGGTGCAGATGGGCGGCAGCGGTGAAGTCTTGGTGCCATTCCAATCTACGCTCAAGGTTTATGCGGGTATGAATATTGATGTCAGCAGTGTACAAGGCCAGGTAGATGGGTACACAGGCTTGGACCTGAGTCTTCAGGATGTGTATTGTTTGGGCCACGCCTCAGCGGGCGGAAAGATGAACATCGATTGCCAAACGATGCTTGAGAACAACGCTGAATTTAAATCTGGAAGAGATTTGCGTTTTCATGTCCACGATCTGACCAGCGCGCATCTTCGTGTCAAAGATTTGGGAGGATATTGGGAAGCGCGCATCGGCGCAGGCGAGAGATCGGTTTATCTCAAGTCCGGTGGCGACGTGACTCTGGTTACCGATCAAAAGGTTGAGCCACTGCCGCCAGATTATATTTTGGGAAAAATCGAAAAGCCGGCCGTTTCCTAAGTTAAAAAACGAACTGTGAAAGTTTGAAGGGCGCGAAGAGAAATCATAAAGCTTCGCGCCCTTTGCGTCTACGCGGTGAAATCATCGAATCTGCCATCTTGCGCGAGTGAGATGCTTTGTTAATCACCCTCCCAATCACCCGCGCGGGGTGATGTGGCTTCA
>DATKNJ010000005.1:0-4652 GCA_035541395.1 Anaerolineales bacterium | reverse complement strand
GAGGATTTTCTCGCTTATATCAAAAAATAGAGAAACTTACTCTCTCTTTCACGACTCGAAACCGGAAGCTGGTGATCCTGGCGGTGGCAACCCATTCCATGCGTTCAAGTTCGATTTCTTCTTCCCCTAAATGATAAATGGATACCCTTGGCTATTTTTTCTTGGCGAACAACAAGCCTTTTTCCGCGAGCGCGCGGCGCAAGGCATTGAGGGCATTGGGACCGATGCCGTGCAAACGCTTAATATCATTTTCTGTATATTTAGACAATTGTAGAAGAGTCCGAATCCCGGCGTTTTGGAGCGCGCGCTGCGCCGGTGAGGCCAACTTGGGAAGATCGCTTTGCATTTGATTTATGTCGGCTATTCTTTCGGCGGAATATTTTGATTGAGCCGGAACAGGTTGGTTGGGTCGTAACGCTGCTTGATCGCCGCGAGCCGCTCCCAGGTCCCGTTTGGATACGCTGCGCGGATGCGCGCTTCACTCTCATTGCCCAAAAAGTTTACATACGCGCCGGCGTCATCCTGTTGCACGGCCGTCATGAATTGATTCACCCAAGCTTCGTGAGTCGATTTCTCCTCGGGCTTTGCATATAGCGTAGCAAGGTTAACCAAGATGCGCGAACTGCGATGCGCGAACGCGGTCGCATCTGCGGGGACGCGCGCCATCGCTCCTCCCAGCACCCGGAGTTGCGCGACCGCCATAGAGCCGGTCGAAGCCTGAAGATGATCCAGCATCACTTCCGCAACTGAGCGATCGATTCGATTCATAAACATGGTGCGTGTCGCCGCAAGGGGATGATAGTCGGGATCATCAGGCGGATAGACTTCTGGATAGTGCATCGGCTTGATCATATCCGCGAGCGGCGCGGCCAAATTACGGAATGGCGCGAGCGCGCGTTCGCCCATCTTAATGTCACCAGAATACACCAGCATGGAAAAGATAATCAATTTGCCGTGAACTTCTTTCGGCAGGAACGGCATGGGAGGCGCGGTCATCACATTGGCAATTGTTGAAAGTTCTTCCGGCGCGGCCTCTGCTTCAGCAATGAATCCTGCGATAGTCTCTGGCGTGGCAGGCAGAATCAACATGCCGCCGATCATGGAAGAAACATCATGTAGGCGAAACTTGAAACGAGTTGCCACGCCGAAGTTGCCTCCGCCTCCGCGCATCGCCCAGAAGAGGTCCGGGTGCGAACTCTCATCAGCGTGGAGAAGTTGCCCATCCGCTGTGACAACTTCGGTAGCCAGCAAAGAATCGATAGTGAGTCCGTGTTTGCGAACCAAATATCCAATGCCGCCGCCTAAAGTGATTCCGCCGAGGCCAACAGAGCCGGTATCCCCAAAGGGGGTTGCAAGATTATATTCTGCGGCTTCAGTGGTGTACTCGCCGGCCGTGAGTCCTGTTTCTGCCCAGGCCGTTTTGTCCTCGGTGTTGATTTTCATATCCTTCATGCTCGAAAGATCGAGAACGATACCGCCTTCGGTCACACTGTGCCCGGCATTGCTGTGACCTCCACTGCGTACTGCCAATTCAATGTCATTCTCGCGTGCCAGTGATATGAGTCGAGAAACGTCGCCCGCGTCTGCGACGCGCACGATCGCGGCGGGGCGGCGGTCGATGCCGCCGTAAACGACCGTTCGGGCGCGGTCATAATCGGAATCGTCTGGTGCAACGACCTGGCCTTTGAAGAGGGCGCGTAATTCCGAAATCGAGGGAATCAATTGTTTCCTGGTTATCATAGCTAAATCTCCGTTTGTTCTAAATTTTTTGGTTCTATCGATTGGGAAGAAAATAGCGGGCGTGCTAAATACAAAGGATGTAAATCGTCAGTGATTATTTCTCTGCCAAAAGAAAAGCCAGCTCAGTCTGATATTTCCTCGTATCCGATTCTTTTTCGGGATCGGTCAGATACAACTCGACGCGTCCGTTCCACCATTCGACGTCTTTCTTTTTCGAAATGTTCCATTTGATTTTGTTTTCCTTCGCCCATTCCACCATGGCGACATTGGCCTTGTAGACTCCCATGCCGCGATATGGCCCGGTGTAGAGAAGCGTCGCGTAACGGCCAGCAGGCAAAATGTCCGCGATGATGCGTTCATCGCCTTTCATGGCTTTGTCTACGATGAAGCCCACATCCAGATCCAATTCTTTGGACATGTCTGTGGTGAGATAACGAATGATGGCGGGGCCTGAATCGGGTGCGGCGACTCCTTTGTTCTTCAACCATTCCTGCACTTCGCTCCACGCGATTTGCAAGCGGTTGCCAAATGGAATCGGCACGGCCATGCGGATGGCAACATAGTGTTGTTTCTTGCGGCGTTCGATTTTAGGTTCTGTAATCATGAGTTCTCTCCTCGATTATGGCTGAATATTTTAGAACACATATTCTATATCGTCAAGGCTATCAACGAAATTGATTTCTCCCGCCCCACTTCACATTCAATTCACAACTGACTCTTATACTGCGGACATACGTTTAAACAAAGGAGTCAAAATGTACAGAAAAATTTGGTTACGCATTTTAGCTGGAGTGGTTCTGCTGGCGGCTGTTGCGGGCATTGCATTCTTTGCCTTCAACGCGGGCGTGGCAACCCATGTTCAAATCCCTGCGACCAGTAACGGTCAAACACCTTATCCTTATTGGGGATATGGTTTCTGGCATCCGTTCGGTTTCTTCGGCTTGGGCTGCTTCGGCCCGTTGATCGCATTGTTCCTGCTGTTCCTCGCTTTCCGCGCACTCAGTTTCATGTTCTGGGGACCGCGCTGGGGTTGGAGCAGGCACATGAGTCGACATGCCTGGCGTCACGGTTGGATGGATGAGAATGGCGTTCCACCGATGTTCAAAGAATGGCATGATCGCGCTCACAACGTTTCTGAGTCTGGCAAGGAATCTGCCAAAGATGACGAATGATTTAGAAAGTTGATGAGATGATTTTTTCGAACAAAAACTTGCGAAACATCTTACGTGTAATTCATCTTGTGGTAGCAGGATTGGTCATCACATACATCTATTCACCGCTCGGTAACATGGAATGGTTTGCCAGCCCGGTTCGAATCTTGGTTCCTATTCTGACCATCACTGGAGTTCTGATGTGGCAAATGCCATCGGTCGTGAAGTTTTTGAAACGTCAACTAGTGCCCGGCAGATCGTGATGAGCGTGGAGCGCAGGTATATAGAATCAGTATGACCGGCACGCAGTGCTGGAGAAGACGCGAGAAATGTAGATGTGAGATGAAAGACGTCTACATTTCTCAAGTCTTTGTGAGGAAAGAAAAATGAAACTTAATCATCAGTTTCGGCGCCACAATACAACCAAATATATTCAAATCAAAACTCATTTCTGCGAAGCTTGTTGGACCTGTTTGGATGCTTGTCCGAACCATGTATTAGGAAAAATTGACATAGGTTTTCATAAGCATGCTCGTATTGTCCAAGCGGAAAATTGTAAAGGTTGCAAGAAATGTGTGCTGGCTTGTTCTCATAATGCCATTGAATACATTTATAAACCGAAGCATCAAATGGAAGTTCAAGATCAGTTATGTGAGACTTCGTCTCTCGAATAGAGGTTAACTATGCAATCCTATAAGATCAAACCACCGACTTATCTTTTGATTGCCATTATTGTTGCGATTATTTTGAACTTTGTTTTACCGGCGATGACTCTCATTCCCGCGCCATGGACTCTGTTGGGTGTAATTCCGCTTGTGGCGGGTATCTGGATCAACCTCAACGCGGATAAAACTTTTCATCAGGCCGATACGCCGGTTTGTCCGTTTGAGGCCTCGTCTGCGCTCGTCACGTACGGACTGTATCGTTTCACGCGCAATCCAATGTATCTCGGCTTTGTGCTGATTCTGTTTGGGGCTTCTGTCCTGCTGGGGTCGCTGACGCCGTTTGCGATCGTCCTTGCTTTTGCTATCTTGCTGGACAGGGTGTTCATTCAAATGGAAGAACAAAAGTTGGCCGCCGCCTTCGGCGCGCAGTGGGAAGAATATAAAAGCCGCACGCGGCGCTGGCTGTAACGATGTGAGGCGTCATTTTGAATAGCTGATTAAACTGAAAAAGAGATAACCGTGAATAATAATATCGTCGCATTGGTATTGGCTTGTTCGCGAATAGGCATGCGGCAACAGATATGATTGTCTTGTAAAACCATCAAGTGAAAAGGAGTGAAAATGAAAGCAGCAGTACTGTATCAAAAAGACGGGTTGCCACATTACACAGATTTTCCCGAACCTGTTGTGCACAATGAAAACGAACTTTTGATTTCTGTGAGAGCGGCAGCCATTAAGCATATAGATAAATCAAGGGCGGGAGGACGGCATTATTCAACCAAAAGCGATGTCGATCAGGCAAAAGTAATTGGCGGCGATGGCGTGGGCTTGCTCGATGACGGCACTCGTGTATTCGCCATGGGTGTCAGTGGTATGGTGGCGGAAAAAGCAGTCATCGAAAAAAGCAGGATGGTATCTTTGCCTGATGGCATTGATGATGGTATCGCAGCGGCTTTGCCCAATGCAGTGGGTGGCTCCGCTATGGGGCTTCGCTTTAGGGCAGGCATGAGGCAGGGTGAAACCGTATTGATAAATGGTGCTACGGGATTTACCGGCAAAATAGCGGTTCAGATTGCAAAGTATTACGGTGCCCGGA
>DATKNJ010000004.1:0-10672 GCA_035541395.1 Anaerolineales bacterium | reverse complement strand
CAATGTCTCCGCGCCAGTAGATTTGGCCTCGGCGAAACGCGTCGCATTGACGCGCGCCGAACCGGCTTCTTCCTCCTTCCACATTTGTGCGCCGCCTGCGCCGCAGCAGAATGACTTGGCGGCATGTCGCGGCATCTCTATTACTTCGATTCCCGCGGATTTCAAATCCTCGCGCGGTGCCTCGAAGATTTGATTATGCCGTCCCAAATAGCACGGATCATGGAACGTCACTTTATACTCGTCCTTTGTCACTTCCAACTGAATTTTTCCCGCGCCGACTAGTTCATTGATTAATTGCGTGTGATGAATGACTTCGTAATTTCCGCCAAACGCGGGATATTCATTCTTCAACGTGTGCAAACAATGTGGACAAGTTGTCACGATTCGGTTCGGCGCAACCTCATTCAAAATTTCCACGTTTGCTGAAGCTAAGCCAAAGAAGATATCTTCGCGTCCCGCGCGCCGTGCGGAATCGCCGGTGCATTGTTCATTTTGTCCGAGCACCGCGAAATTGACTCCCGCCGCGTTCAGAATTTTTGCAAAAGCCTGCGCGGTCTTCTGCGCGCGCGCGTCTGTGGCGGGCGCGCAGCCGACCCACCATAAAATATCCGGCTCGGGATTCTTCTTGATCGTTGGCACGTTCAGTCCTTCCGCCCATTTCATACGATCCGCTTGCGGCACATTCCACGGATTGGCGTTGCGCTCCATACCTTTGAAAGCCGTCTCCAACTGCTTCGGGAAATTGCTTTCCATCATCGAGAGATTACGGCGGATATCGAGAATGTCGCGCATCGGTTCATTGCCCACCGGACAAATGTCTACGCACGCGCCACATGAAGTACAAGCCCATACTGCTTCTTCCGAAATCAAATTCGTCAGTGGCACTTCGGTCGCGCCGCCATCGTTCAAGTGATAACGTTTATTGATCTCCAATGCGGCAGGCGAAAGCACCTTGCCAGTGTTATACGCGGGGCACACTTCCTGACAGCGAAAACACATGATGCACGCGTAGCTGTCCATGATTTGTTCCCAGCCTAAATCTTTCATCGCGGCCGCGCCAAACTGCTCGATGGACTGGTCATCGAGATTGATGTAACTCAACTGCCCGATGGATTTTCGTTCTGGCTTCAACGCGAAGTTGATCGGGGCAAAGAATAAATGAATATGTTTTGAATAGGGAAAATATGGAAGGAACGCGACCACCGCGCCGAGCGAGATCCAAAACATGGCATGCTCGCCAATCAGTAGCGTGTGCGCGTCCATACCGAACCATAAGCCTGCTACCGTTAAAGCGAATGGCTGCCAGCTATCGCGGAGTCCGTTACTTGCCAAGTGAAAGGATTCACCCAACAGCCGCGCGGCGTTGTGCACAAAGATAAAGGTCGCGACGATGGCTGAGTCGCGCAGGATGCCGAAGCGCGCTTTGGGATGCAGGAGAGTCGTCTGCCGCGTGGACAGAGTCGCGGGTCGAAGAATGAAGCGGCGGATGATCATCCCAACGATACCGATCAGAATCGCCACGCTGGCAATATCTCCCAAAAGACGATATGCATCGCCGAAGATTCCGGTTTGATTCAGAATCGAAAAATTTGTGTACGCGTAAACAAGGTCATTGAGATTGACCAGTAGAAAGATCAGAAAGCCCCAACCGATCAGCCCGTGTAAAATGCTCGGCCCCAGCCGAAAACGAAAAACGGGTTGAAACAACCCGATCTTGGCGATAAGCTGGCCGAGCCGCTTCCACGGCAGACTCCAATCGATTTTTCCCTGCCCGCTTGAAATGTTTTTGATAATGCGCTGCACGCCGCGCCATGTGAAATACAGCGAGATTGCCACTGCCAACGCGAAAAGAATCTTTTCGATGAGACTGAGCATGTGTTCTCCGAGACTGCCCTTCTCTTTAGAGTTGGGGTAATAATGGGATGGGCTTGTTTTTAGTTTAGCACAAGTTGAAAGATTATTGACTAATGTCGTTCACGTATTGGATGGCCCCCTCACATGCTCCGGTTAAAAATGGCGAGACCGAGTCCCACGTGAGATCATCTCCCTGACCTTCTGCCACATCCAGCGCGTCTGCCAAACAGCCCGGCCCCGCGTTGTAGTTGACCAATGTGAACTTCCACATATCTTCGTAAGAAGCGACCTGGCCTGGCGCCTGGCCAGTCACATTGCGGACGATACGGCCGGTCTGTTCGCAATTGGCGATCAATGTATGAGCGAACACACTTACGGAGAAATCCGCCTGACTCAAATCCAATCCCAGCGGACATGTATCACAGGATGCGTTCACCGAACCAACCAGGGCCTCACGTAGAAGTTGCTGGTTATCATCACTCAAATGTAAATAACCTTTTCCACACGCGTCGCTGGAAAGCACAAGCGGACAGAACTGGTTAAAGAAGGAAGTATTCCAAATCAACGTTGTATCTGCGCCATTCTCGGTAAGTTGGCCGAGTCCTACGTCTGTGTTGGCGCGGAACACGCCGGGCCAAAATTGACTCTCGCGTGCGAACAAATTCTTGAGCAAATGAGCAGGCACGCCTGTATCTTGTGATGTGCTGAGAATCAATGAGTCGAATCGATCCTGCCAATCATTGACAGTCGGGCGCGCCGCTTCGAGTCCGCATTCATTGACTCCACCGCCGGGAATCAATCCGCCATCCGGGCAAGCGCTGGCATCCACCGCGCCTTGCAAAATCAAATTTGCGGCCAGATATGTGTAAGGAATATCACTGGAGAGGTCTTCGCTGTTATCCGGTGTCGTCAACCATGCAGGTGGACCACCGACCGGTGGAAATGACTCCCACGAATCCGCACAACTGGCCACGGGTTGTCCCTGCCATTGATTCGAGAGGACATCCACATACCAATACAACTGATCCGGGTCGCCCTGATCAGTGTGACTCACGCGAACTTGCGCGGTGAGAATTGGGCTACTATCTCCGTAACTGGACCAGGCCCAGAATTGAATCGGCGTACCAACATTATCTGTTTCCTGCAGCGGGACTTTACATTCCGAACCTTTGCAGCTGAAAGAATCGCCATTGATTGTTCCTTCAATGCCGGTGATGGTTTGATTCGGCAACGGTTCCTGGCCGGTGATCACCAGCGTTGGCGTGTTCTCGCAAATATTCGTGGACGTGCTGGCGACTGGTTCACAGCCATCCAATGTAAGCCAGGCGGTGGCTTCCGGTAATTGAGTAGGGATTTCTTTTTCAGCAGGTTCGGTTGAAACGAGAAATGCGTAGTAACCGATACAACCGGTAGCTTTATATTGTTTATCGCAGGGAGGCTGAATCAGCCATTTGTCGTAGACATCTTCTGTGCAGTCGCGATAAATCTCTGGCAGAGTCGGTTGGCCTTTGTGATCGACCACCACTGAGCAGGCGACCTGATTCCGACTCCAACTGGCGATCCACCAAGTATAGGCGGTGTATTTGACTTTGATGACGGTGTAACGGTCCGGACCGGGAGGAGGATTGGAGGCGGTATCTAACAACGGGGGCGGTGTGAACGCAGTCCCCGTGATCGCGATGAAAAGAAGCAGGGCGCTTATCCGGCGCATGTTCATGATTTAAATTCAGAGCCCGCTATCATTATAGCGGACTCTGGAGGTTTTGCCTATTTTTTGCGAGAAGTTGTTTTTGACTTGGCAGTTTTGGCAGCCGTCTTTTTTTTGGCAGTTGACTTTGATCGGGCATTATTTCTTCTCGATTTGACAGTCTTGGCATCAGCGGCTTCTTCTTCGGCACGAAGTTTGGCCTCGGCCTTTTCCTTCTCTTCCGCTTCAATGCTTTTCAAGACGGTGTAATCCTGTCTCAAGTTGCGCCAACGGACGATCAGACTGACGAGGTAAACCGCGATCAAAACAAAAGCAACGGTATACCCCGCGATCATGTAGGATGATGTGTTCGGTGTGGTATCGAGGAAGAACATAACGGCTCCTATCGCGCGACCTTGAGCTTAAGTTGCTCGACTTTATCGTTCAGCCAGCCCATGCGGATTCGATTCCAGAATAAGTCTATGAAGATGACGCTGAATGCGAACAAGGCAAACAAGAAGGCAACCAACATTTTGCTGGTCATGGCAAAAGTCCCTTCTGCGCCGGGATCGCCGCTGCCGATGACCACAGGATGAATGGTGCGGAATAATCGAATGGCGAAGAACGTGATCGGCGCGCTGGCCGAGCCGATAAGTGTATACACCGCTCCGAAGCGGGCGCGGCGCTCAGGGTCTTCGATGCCTTCGCGCAACATGAAGTACGCGATGTAGATCAATTCAGTCACTGCCGCGGTGGTGAGACGCGGATCCCACGTCCACCAAGTGTTCCAAATGGGACGTGCCCAAATCGAACCGAGAATGATCGCGATCAGGAAAAAGACCAGGCTGATCTCAACTGCCGCCACTTCGATGATGTCCCATCTGCGATCTTTGGTGACCAGATACACAACGCCTGCAACGCCCGCCGCGACGAAGCCCAACAAAGCCACCCATGCGTTGGCCACGTGGAAATAAAACACGCGTTGGACTTGTCCCATCACGGCTTCAGTCGGTGCGTAGACGAGAGCCAGATACGTTGCAATGCCAAGCAATACAACGGCGAGGATATCGAGTGTGATCAATGCGGCGGGTTTCTTTTGCATAACGAAAAACTCCTGTCAATAAATTGAAATGTGGGGTCTATTCCTCAACTACGAATTCGAAAGTCATAAATGCCAGCGCGATGAAAACAACATCATACACAATCAGTAGATTGAGCCAGGGCATGATCTCGCTCATGTCCGTGCCGGTCAAATAGCCGTTACTGGCTTTGACTGCCGCGATCAAAACTGGCAGAACAACTGGAAACAGCAGAATCGGCAGAAGCATATCGCGCGTGCGCGTCTGCACGGACATAGCAGAAAGCAGAGTCCCAACGGCGGTGTATCCAACTGAGCCCAGTAAGATGACCATCAAGAGTCCGGGAAGGAACAGGTTTGTGTTGTATAAAACACTATAGACCGGCAGGACGATTACCTCGACGATCATCATAAACGCCAAATTGCTAAAGACTTTTCCAAAATAAATCGCGGAACGGTCCACCGGCGCGAGCAGGAGACCGTCGAGACAGCCGCGATCTTTTTCGATAGCCATCGAGCGATTGAGTCCCAACGTGCCTGCGAACGCGAAGGTAGCCCATAGTACGCCCGCCGTCACAGATTGACGCGTTTTGATATCCAGTTCGAGGGCGAAGTTAAAGATCAAAATAACGAGCAGGGAAAAAACCAACATGGCCGAGAGCAATTCGCGCGAACGTAGTTCGGCCGCCAAGTCTTTTTGAACAACTGCCCAAACCGCTTTGATGAAGCTGGGTTTAGAAGCCGGGCGCGCGGATGAAGTTACTTCGATGGTTGCCATCTTAATTTGCAAGCGCCTGTTTATAGAAAGCCAGCAGGTTCGTGTTCTTGAGTCCGCGGCGCGTAGTGGAAGCCGCGATTGCTCCACGCGAAAGGACATCAAAACGTGTAGCGAGGTCTTCCGCGCGCGCCAGATCGTGCGAAGTCATTACCACGGTGCGACCCTTCGCAGCAACGGAACGCAGCACATCGTCCAGCATGACCGAAGCGTCTTGATCTAAACCGGTATAAGGCTCGTCGAATAAGACCACTTCGGGATTGTGCAACACAGCGCGGCCGATGGCGAGTCGTTGTTGCATGCCGCGCGAAAAAGTGCGCACCAAATCGCGGCGGCGGGTCTCCAGTCCGACCATCTCCAAGACTTCAGTGATGCGTGTTTCGAGTTCGGAGAGATTGTACATGCGTCCGTAGAAGCGGAGATTTTCCTCGGCGGTCAAATCGCCGTAAAGCAACGGCAGATGAGAGACCACGCCGAGTCGAGCGCGGACCGCGGCAGCTTCCTGTGGCAGACGATGTCCGGCCACGCTGACATCTCCGAGCGAAGGCCGCGAGAGCGAAGCCAGAATGCGCAGGAAAGTGGTCTTGCCTGCGCCGTTTGGACCGAGTAGTGCCACGAACTCGCCGGGTTGAACGTCAAAGTCCAATCCGCGCAGCACAGTTTTCAATCCAAAACGTTTTACGAGTTTACGAACTTGAATCATGAGAAGTTGAGTCTATCACGGAGTTCAAAAAGAGCACACCGAGATTTTGAAGGATCAGCGTGTGCTCTTTTTGATTACATTTCTTTCTTCAACAGTTCTTTAAGTTCTGCGCGGCGCTGACGATACGCGTCATCCGGAATTTTTCCGGCGCGGTGCAAGTCATCGAGCGCGATGATGGCATCCAGAATGCTATCAGTATCTTCGAACTCATCATGAGTTTCGACTGCTTGTGCGACAGGACGCTTGCGGTCGCGGAAGTATAACCAGGCTCCCAAAGCGATCAACACCAAACCTAATGTGCCCGCGCCGTAGATCAGCGCCTGGTTGATCGGCAGCGTCGAGGCAGTGCCCGCGGGCTGGCCGGAGAATGAGAACGTAACCGAATCACCGGCCGCCAGGTTATTGGCCGTGTATGTGTGGAAGTTTGTATCGGAAATATTTTGAATGCCAGTATCGGTCAATTGACTGCTTTGCACTTTGATGCCTTCCGGCATGAACAACAACAAGGATGCAGCCGGAATCACAAGCGGTTGTGAGATCGTTGCTTTGCCCGAGTCATAAGGCACATTGAAGAACGCGATCAGCGAATATGTTTTATCGCTGGGCGCGATCGCGAAGCCAGTATCCGCCGGAAGGAACGTAGCTGTATTCTGCCCCGATTCAAAGCCAATATTCTGCGCGCCTTCTGGAATGGCAATGAACGGAATATTTGTGCCATCGCTGGGAATGATCACCGATTGCTTGGATCTATTTGAAAACGTATAAATTTCGAAAACCTGCACAGTGTTATTCTGTTGGCCGCTCGCTTGGCCAAAATCAAATGCCACATGCACCTGATCAAAACTCAAGCCACTGAAATCATTCGTGCTTTCATAAATTTGTACAGGCGGCACAGTCACTTGCGTAGCGTTGGCTTTCGCCACGCCAAACTGCGATTGATACGTTACGCCTTCATAAATCACATCGGCGGTGAAGATTCGATTTTCCGGCATCGCCACGTTATCGAACGTGAACGTCCCATCCGTTTTGACAACACCATCCAGAGTAAGAACTTCCTGCGGCCCCGTCGCTTGATCCTGCGCGTGATCGAAGCCGTGCAGTTTGACGCTCAACTCCGATTGAAGAGGCGCGCCCGAAGAAGTGACCACTGTACCGCTGACTGTTCCGTTGCCGGGCTGCGCCGCCTTTGCCGGGACGTTGGCTTGGGCTGTGCCTTCGAGTGGCGTTTCCACAGCGGACGGCGTTCCGTTTTCGGCTGCGGCAGGAGTAGCAATTGTCGGGACGGAGGTTGCCGCGAGTTCCGCGGAGCTGAATGTCTGCGAACGCAGGTACATCGCGATGTCATGAAGCTCATCATCGCTCAAACCTGCGCCGAAGGCGGGCACACCGCTGCCGCCCGATTTGATCAAATCGACCAAATCGTTTTCAGATAACGCCGACATCTTTTCCAGATTGTTGAAGAAATCTCCCGCGCAAGTCCCACACTTGGACTCAAAGAGAGTCTTGCCTTGTTGAATTTGCGCGGAGGTGGCGTGTAAACTTAGCGCGTACGCGATCGCATCCCAGCGCTCCTGATCGGTTAATGTACTTCCGAACGGAGGCATGAAGCGATCCAAATTGCCTTGTGTAACTGTAGTAAACCATTGCGCCGGAGAAGCCGGACGCGCTACATCGGCCAAACCGATCGCGGCCACTGGATTCGGTAATTGCTGACTCTGCGGTCCATCGCCCAAACCTTTTTCGCCGTGGCACGGCACACAGTTTGTTTCAAAGATGGTCGCACCGTTTTGAACGTTTGGCGCCTGAGACGGATACAGCGCGCCGAGCGTTGGCGCGGGCGTGGGAGAAACGTAATCCGGCGGAGGTGTGACATCGGAGGCCAGCGAAAAGTTGCAGGCGCTCAAAAGCAAACCGGCGAAAATAGTGAGAACGATAAAACGTAATTTCATATGTTTCAAACTTTCACGTTAATGATTTACCACAGGAAGGGCAAAAACGATCGCTGACCAGCACAGCTTGTCCGCAGCGCGGACAAAAGCCCGCGGATCTTTCCTTTCGTACTTTGCGCCGCGACGCAATCAACGACTCGAGATCGTCATCACTGACCTCGGCTTTGACGGCCGCGCTCGCGTCGGCGCGGCGGGCGGCGATGGCTTCCTCGATGCGGGCCTCAACATCAGGTCCGAAAGAAGAAGCGGGCTGAATCGAATCGAGTTTGCGCAAAATATCGGCGCCTTTCTTCAATAACTCGGTGCGCTGTGCAGGATAATCTTCAGCGGGAATTTTTCCCAAACTGAAATCGAAATCCAATTCCTGCAATGCATTGATCACGCGGTCACGTTCGGCCATGAGCGAGGAAATTTCCTGTTCCTCGACGGTGGTCACGCGGCGAGTGCGCTGTGTGAACGGGGCATAAAGATACATGCCGACGATGATGAGTACGGCCAGTAAAAAGAAAACTGCACTTATGTCCATGAATCCCCCTTATTGGAGAAGTTGCTCGATTTGACTCTTAAGTTCATCGGCTGAAGTGAACGGGCCGATCTTTACGTAACGTAGGATGCCATCGCGGTCGATGAAGTATGTTTCAGGCACGCCCTGAATGCGGAACATTTGCGAAATTTGCGTGCCCATGTCCGGGCCATTGGCATAATTGATGCCAAACTTTTGGAGATAGATACGAGCTTGCGGTTCGGTATCAACATAATCCGCGCCGAGGAACACCACTTGATTGCTTGAGTCATACGTTTGCCATGTGCTCTGCAGATCAGAGGCTTCCTGCTCGCAAGGCTTGCACCACGAAGCCCAAAAGTTAAGCACCACTACCTTGCCGCGTAAATCGGACAGTTTGACATTACTCTGATTCTGATATTCGTAGCCGCTATACAACGGCAATGTGAAATCGGGAATCTTGTCGCCGGGCTGCACCGTGCCTTGCTGTGCGCGGTTCAATCCGAATCCCACAATGGCCAGCAGGACCACCAGCGAAACCCAAATGGTGATCTGCACCCAAAGTGGCACGCCCCGCTTTGGGGCCGCGTTGTTGATTTCAGTCATCAGATACTCCTGAGGGCGAGACTTGCTTCGCCCTGTAATTTAATTCCTTTTGCGAAGCTCCTCTTCAAATTTGGCGACATATTCATCTTCGAGAGGCTTCGCATCAGACTCGCTCGAAGCTGGCGCGGCAGTAGACGGTTTGATCCACGTCCGCAGCGCGCGGTACAAGATGTAAACGCCCAACAAAATAAAAGCGGGCGGGAGAATGTAAATCAACCAGTTCAGGCCACTGCGAGGTGGTTCAGCTAATACACGCGCGCCATAATTTGCTACGAAATATTGTTTGATCTGCGCGTCGGTCCAGCCTTCGGAAAGTTGCTGGCGAATCAGTTCGCGCCACTGACGGCAGGCCTCAGTCGGACACACGTCAAGAGGCGTGTTCTCGCATACAGGACAATACAACTGTCTGGCAATCGCGTTGACTTGATCGTCAGTGGGAGGCGTCGGCGTTTGCGCTTTGGCGGAACCAACCCAAAGTCCCGCGAGAACGAGGAGCAAGGTCAGAACATAAGCAATAATGCGTAGCTGTTTCTTCATCCACATTTGTCAATCTGCCGAACTGGGTTGATGAGCTTTGTTGTGAGTCACAACCGGTACATATTCGGGATCTTTATCTGGCCAGGCCGCGATCAGAATTCCGAAGATGAAGATGAACGCACCAATCCACAACCAATTGACGAGCGGATTGACGTAAATTTTGAAGGTCGCGCCGTTGGAGGAGGCGGGCTGCCAATCTACGAGGATGATATATAAGTCATCGCTCAACGTGGGGCGTTCACCGGGGATGGTCATGGTTTGCTGCGCATCGGGATAGTAATCGATGCGCGGATATAACTGGCCTAGATATTGATTGTTCTTATATACGTTGACGACCGCGCGCGTCACCTGGCGTCCATCTGGCCCAGGGAATGCAGCAATGCTGCTATATTGAACAGTATAGCCTTGGATGTTCAGCTTCCCATCCACAGGCACTGTGCCTTGTGTTTGAACCTGAAAGAGATTGATGCCGAGAATACCGATGGCCATCAACATCATGCTCAAATGAATCAGGTAACCGCCGTAACGCCGACGATTGCGACCGGTGAGACGCGCCAACGATGTAAAGAAGTTTTCATGTTGCGCTCTTTGGCGGGCACGCGTCGCGCGCCAGAATTCCTGTAACGTGACAAAGATAACCAGTGCAACCAAATAGAAACCGATCAGTGCGATGACGTTTTTGGTATACGTGAAAAACACAAGAACGATCAAAGCCAACGCGGCCAAAGCCGATTTCCACAAAGCGCGTCCGATGCTTTGGAGGCTGGAATGTCCCCACGCAGAAAGTGGAGCAATGCCCATCAGCAACATTAGACCAGCGAACAATGGCCCGGTCGCGCGCTGATAGAAGGGCGGACCAACAGTCACTTTTTGGCCGGTGAAGAATTCAGAGACCAGTGGGAAGATCACACCCCAGAAGCAAACTACAAGCACGCTCATGAAGAGCAGGTTGTTTAAAAGAAAGAGTGCTTCACGCGAGAG
>DATKNJ010000003.1:0-7179 GCA_035541395.1 Anaerolineales bacterium | reverse complement strand
ATTTCCAACTCTGCTTTCAGATTGACGCGGTAATCCAATTCACTGCGTACGCGGTCTTTGGTATCCTGTCGATTCTGACTCATCATAATCACGGGTGCTTGAATCGCGGCCAGCATGGAAAGAAATAGATTCAATAAAATAAACGGATATGGATCCCACGGCTTTGAAAGATTGGCATTGATCGTCACATAAACGATAAGAATCACGAGAAATGAAATGACGAATCCCCACGAACCACCAAAGCGCGCCACGGCATCCGCCATTTTCTGGCCGAAGGTTTCCTGCTCATCAATTTCTTCATTGGGGTTGCGAGCTACGCGCGTGCGCATCAATTCATGGGCCGCGCGCAAATGTTTTTCCACAATGGTCAACATATCCAGCCCGGCCATCGGCTTGGCGTTCAATAAACTGACGATGTCATTGCGATCCACCTCGATGGCTGTTGTATCTTCCATGGCCACGCCCGTGGTCAAGTGCTTTTCACCTGCCAGCATGGAGGATAGCCCGACCATGCCGCCTTCATCGGCGATGTCTACGACAACATCTTCATGGGTAGCATCTTTGATGATGATGCGCACCATTCCCTTTTGAATTAAATATGCCAGGCCACCGGGGTCGCCTGCTTTAAAAATGACCTGCCCCTTTTTAAATGTTTTTACAGAAACTTGCTCTGCCAGGACTTTGCGTTCTTCAGCATCCAGCAGCTCAAAGATCGGGACTTCATTGAAAAGATCGGGATTTACCATACTTGCCTCCTCACTCTAAATATGTTTCTTGACTATACCACTCTTCATGCGATGGTAAAATGTAACAAATTCACATCATCGAGAATTATATGACAACAGACCTTCAATCCCGTGCGATCAACACACTTCGTTTTCTTTCCGCAGATGCTGTTCAACAGGCCAATTCGGGTCATCCCGGGCTTCCAATGGGTGATGCCGCAATGGCCTTTACTTTGTGGACTCGCCACCTGCGCCACAATCCAAATAATCCGAAATGGCCCGGCCGCGATCGATTCATCCTCTCCGGCGGGCATGGTTCGATGTTGTTATATTCGCTCCTGCACTTGACCGGTTATGATCTTTCACTGGATGAACTCAAGCAGTTTCGTCAGTGGGGGAGCAAGACTCCCGGTCATCCAGAATATGGATTAACTCCCGGTGTGGAAACGACCACCGGTCCGTTAGGCCAGGGATTCGCAACTGGCGTGGGCATGGCCATTGCCGCTACGCATCTCGCGGCGACCTTCAACCGGCCCGGCCACGAAATCATCGACTCTCGCATTTATGCCATCGTCACCGATGGCGACTTGATGGAAGGAATCTCATCCGAAGCTGCATCCCTCGCGGGACATTTGCAACTCGGCCGTTTGATTTATCTGTACGATGACAATCATATTTCAATTGATGGTTCCACTGATTTGGCATTTACCGAAGATCGCTGTGCGCGCTTCGAAGCTTATGGCTGGCACGTGCAGGCGGTAGCAGATGGCAACGATGTTGAAGCGATCGATCAAGCTATCAAGGCCGCTGAAGCTGATCCGCGGCCTTCGCTGATCGCGGCGCGGACTCATATCGGCTTTGGCGCGCCGCATAAGCAGGATACTTCTAAAGCGCACGGCGAGCCGCTTGGCGATGACGAGTTGAATGCCGCCAAGCAGAATCTCGGCTGGCCGTTGGAACCGCGTTTCCTCATCCCCGGCGATGTACTTGAATTTTTCCGCGGCGCAGTAGAAACAGGCGCGAAAGCGGAACAAGATTGGCAAAAACGTTTCGAAGCTTATTGCAAAGAATTCCCGGAGCTTGGTGCGGAATTGGAACGTCGCTTGAAAGGTGAACTGCCGAAAGATTGGGAATCCGCGCTGCCGATTTTCCCTGCAGATGCCAAAGGGATGGCTACGCGCGCCGCGTCCGGAAAAGTGATTAACGCATTGGCAGCGAAGCTGCCAGAATTGATTGGTGGCTCCGCTGATTTGGCCCCCTCGAACAATACCAAGATCGATGGCAGTCCGGCCTTCCAGAAAGAATCTCCTGAAGGCCGCAACTTCCACTTCGGTGTGCGCGAACATGCCATGGGCGCAGCTTTAAACGGCATGAATTTATTTGGCGGCATTATCGCGTATGGCGGCACGTTCCTGATCTTTTCAGATTATGAGCGTCCCGCGATACGTATCGCGGCGTTGTCGCACATTCCATCCATTTTCGTTTTTACACATGACAGCATTGGCCTCGGCGAAGATGGCCCAACTCATCAACCGATTGAGCATTTGGCCGCATTGCGCGCCATGCCGAACTTGACTCTGATTCGTCCGGCGGACGCCAATGAAACAGCGCAGGCTTGGAAGTACGCGATTGTGCATCGTAACGGACCGGTTGCGCTGGCCCTGACTCGACAGGCGATTCCAACCTTTGAGCCTCCTGCCGCACCGACCGTTGAAAAAGGCGCGTATGTGTTGAAAGACTTCGGCAAGAAGAAACCGAAATTGATTCTGATGGCATCGGGTTCAGAAGTCTCGTTAATTTATGCCGCCGCGGAGAAACTCGCAGAAGAAGACATCGTGGTGCGCGTAGTATCGTTCCCATCGTGGGAATTGTTCGAGAAACAAGATGCAGCCTATCGTGAGTCGGTGCTGCCGAGCAAAGTCAAGGCGAGACTCGCTGTCGAAACCGGAGTCGGCCTCGGCTGGGAACGATACGCTTCGTCCGTCATCAGCATCGAGAAATATGGCGCGTCGGCTCCGTATAAAACCATCTTTGAGCATTATGGCTTTACGGTTGAGAATGTGATTGCGAAGGCGAAGGAGTTGCTGTGAAAGTCGCTGTAGCCTGCGACCATGCAGGCTTTCCTTTGAAAGAGATTGTGATCGAGACAGCGCGGGCGATGGGTCATGAACCGATTGACTTGGGCACGAATAGCACTGCAAGCGTAGACTTCCCTGATTTCACTGAAAAACTTGGACGCACGATCCAATCGGGCGAAGCCGAGCGCGGGATTTTGGTGTGCGGTTCGGGAATCGGCGCGTGCGTTGCGGCGAACAAAATGAAAGGTGTCTACGCGTCGATTTGTCATGACACGTATTCCGCGGCGCAAGGTGTGATGCACGATGAGATGAATGTCTTGTGTCTGGGCGGCCGTGTGATTGGGCCGGAGCTTGCCAAAGCCTTGGTGCGTGCCTTCTTGAATGCACGTTACATTGGCAACGAGCCGGGCGGCGAACGCTTGGCGCGGCGCGTTGGAAAGATTCATAAAATGGAAGATGGCGAGTCCATCTTATAGAGGTGAATATGTCTGCGAATATTGAGAAACTTACATCCCTGGGTCAATCCCTTTGGTACGATAACATCGAGCGCCGTTTGCTCGAGAACGGCGAATTGAAAGCCATGATTCAACGCGGCGACATCCGCGGCATGACGTCCAACCCTACGATCTTCAATAATGCGATTGGCAAAACCAATGATTATGATTCGGCGCTTACACCGTTGGCTTGGGCGAACTGGGACGCGGAACAAATCTTTTGGGAACTTGCCATTGAAGATATCCGCGCCGCCACCGACTTGTTCCAACCGTTGTATGAAGAGAGTAATGGCGGTGATGGATATGTGAGCATCGAAGTCAGCCCGTTTCTCGCACATGATAGCGAAGGGACAGCCGCGCAGGCGCAGCAACTTTGGGCGCGCGTGGCGCGTCCGAATCTGATGGTGAAGATTCCGGCCACGAAAGAAGGCATCCCTGCCATTCGCAAATCCATCGCGGCGGGCGTGAACGTCAATATAACCTTGATCTTTTCGTTGGCGCGTTATGCGGAAGTGATGAATGCCTATCTCAGTGGCCTTGAAGACCGCGTGGCAGCCGGTCGTCCGATCGATCGCATTGCTTCGGTGGCTTCGTTCTTTGTCTCGCGCGTCGATACGAAAGTGGATGGTCGCTTGCCAGCCGATTCTCCGTTGCGCGGCAAAGCCGCGGTGGCCAATGCCAAATTGGCTTACGAAGAGTTTGAGAAAGTCTTTGCAGGCGAGCGTTGGGAAAAACTCAAAGCCAACGGCGCGCGTCTGCAGCGTCCGTTGTGGGCTTCCACCAGCACGAAGAATCCGGCGTATCCCGATACGATCTATGTCGATAATCTCATCGGCCCGCACACGGTCAACACCGTTCCACCGCAAACGCTCGACGCGATTCGCGATCACGCCAAGGTTGCAGTGACCATTAATCAAGGCGTCGATCAGGCGCACAACGAATTGGCCCAGCTCGAAGCCGCGGGCATTTCCATGAAGCAGGTCACACAGGAATTGGAAGACGAAGGCGTGAAGTCTTTTGCGGATGCCTTCACGACATTACTCAAAACCATTGAAGACAGGA
The DNA here is from genome assembly GCA_035541395.1 of Anaerolineales bacterium. GTDB lineage: Bacteria > Chloroflexota > Anaerolineae > Anaerolineales > Villigracilaceae > JACPVF01. The sequence continues at coordinate 2,820 of DATKNJ010000003.1, read as the reverse complement.
AGAAAGACGCCGCCTCGCAACTTGGACCTTTAGCTGATTCTGTTTCCAAATGCATTGCCAAGCTCGAAGCAGATTCGGTTCCCTCGCGTTTGTGGAAGCACGACCCTACGTTATGGACAACTGATCCTGCGGGGCAAGCCGAAGCCAGGATTCGCATAGGCTGGCTGGACTTGCCCGAATCATCGCGTGCGGCTCTGGTTGATATCAAATCATTTGCAAACCAAGTTCATCAAGCTGGCATCAAGAAGTTTTTGGTGTTAGGTATGGGCGGCTCATCGCTTGCGCCGGAAGTGTTCTCGCGCTTCTTCCCGCAGACAGGTTACGAACTTGCAATTTTAGATACAACCGATCCTACGCAAGTGCGCGCGACCGCGAAGGAATTTCAGCCTGAGGAGACGCTTTACATCGTTTCCAGCAAATCCGGCGGCACCGCCGAAGTGATGGCTGCATTCAATTACTTCTGGGATTTGTCGAAAGGCGATGGCTCGCACTTTATTGTTGTGACCGATCCGGGTACTTCACTTGAAACTTTGGCGCGCGAACACGGCTTCCGAAAAATCTTCAACGCTGATCCGAATGTCGGCGGCCGTTATTCCGCATTGACTCATTTCGGCTTGGTTCCGGCTGGCTTGCTCGGCGTGGATTTGGATCATTTGCTGGCGCGCGCTTTGTGGATGCGCGATCAATCGAAGAACAATATTCCTGCCGCGCGCAATCCCGGGCTGGCGCTGGGCGCTGTCATTGGCGAATCGGTGCTCGAAGGCCGCGACAAGCTAACGGTCCTGGCCGATGCGCCTTTATCTTCGTTTGGTTCATGGCTCGAGCAGTTGATCGCTGAGTCGAGCGGCAAACAAAACAAAGGCATCGTCCCGGTCGATTTGGAACCCGTAGGCAAACCGTCTGTATATGGCAAGGATCGCTTGTTTGTGTATCTGCGTCAGACCGGCGAACAGGACGCGGCAGTGAAGTCTTTGCGCGCGGCTGGTTTCCCGGTGTTGGAATTTGCAATGAAGGACGCGTATGATTTGGGCGCAGAGTTCTATCGCTGGGAAATCGCGATTGCGACGGCCTGTCATATTTTAGGTGTGAACGCGTTTGACCAGCCTAATGTGCAGGATGCCAAAGACCGCACGAAGGCCAAGATTGCGGAGTTTCACAAAAAGGGAAAGTTGAAAGAGACCGATGTGGTGAAGGTCGAGCGATCCAAGACCGCGCTCAAGAAGTTTCTGGCGCAAGCTAAAGCTGGAAACTATGTAGCGATCAATGCCTATCTGCCGCGCAATGAAAAAACTTCCGCCGCGCTGACAAAATTGCGCACGGCGTTGCGCAAGAAAACGGGCTGCGCCACGACGGTTGGCTTCGGCCCGCGCTATTTACACTCAACGGGTCAATTGCATAAAGGCGGCCCGAATACCGGCCTGTTCTTGTTGTTGACCGTTTCAGCTGGAAAAGATGTGGATATTCCAACTGAATCGATGACGTATGAAACGCTGCAACGTGCGCAAGCTTTGGGTGAGTATGAGGCTTTGAAGGCGCGCCGGCGCCGCGTGTTGCGAATCCATCTCACCAAGCCTGCGGATGTGCGTTTATTGATCGACGCGTTGAAATGAGTGAACTGTCCCAACTTAAGTGCGTAGCTTGCCGCGGCGGTGAGCCGCCATTGACTGACGCTGAAATCGCAGAACTTCATCCGCAAGTTACGGAATGGCAGATCGAGGAAGTGGACGGAGTGAAACGACTCGAGCGCGTCTTTAAAGTGAAGAACTTTGTAGAGGCGTTAGCGCTGACGAGCAAGGTCGCGATGATCGCCGAGAAGGAAGATCATCATCCGTTGATTATCACGGAGTGGGGACGAGTAACGGTCCAATGGTGGACGCATAAGATCAAAGGCCTGCACAAGAACGACTTCATCATGGCGGCCAAAACAGATGAACTGATTTAGAAGCTGGGCGTCATTCCCTTAATTTATATTGGACGCGGATAAACCTGAAGACGCAGACTTTTAATTTCTTTTTCGTGTCCATCTGCGCTCGTCAGCGTCCCATTTTCGTTTTAGCGAAAAGGCTTATCTTGTGTGAAGTCGGGGAGGTAATTATCCTGGCTGTCGAGCTCCTGCACGAAGGCGTTCTCAAGTCCAAGGTCAAGCGCGTATTCGGTGATCTCGTCATATTCATCCGAGGTGAGAGTCCGATTGATTTCGGGATATTTGCCCGCTTTGTGCTGCGGCGAATATTGTGACATGATGCTGAGGAAAATATCCGGGGAGAGAGATGCCAAAAAATGGAGGCAGCTGCGAGTGTCTTCCCGCTGACCGGGCAGAACCAAATGTCGAACCAACAGTCCGTGTGTCGCGATTCCATCGTCATCCATTTGCAAATGACCGACTTGATCCAGCATCTCGCGTAAGACATCGGGGATGATTTCCGCATAATCCAGCACCGCAGAATAACGCTTGCCGAGCGTGTTATCCATGTATTTGATGTCGGGCAGATAGATATCCACCAGGCCGCGGATTTGCCGCAGCGCGTTCACGGAGTCGTATCCGTTGGTGTTGTAGACGATGGGGAGGCGCAAGCCTTTGGTTTTGGCGGCTTGAATGGCATCGGCCATTTGAAAAATCATGTGCGAAGGCGAGACGAAATTGATGTTATGCGCGCCTTGATCTTGCAGACGCAGCATTTCATCTGCGAGTTCGTGCACGGTCAAAACTCTTGTAGGGTGGTGTTGAAATTCCTGGCTGATCTGATAATTTTGGCAGAACACGCAGCGCAGATTGCAACCGGCAAAGAAAACTGCCCCCGAACCGCGTGTGCCGGAAAT
>DATKNJ010000002.1:0-3761 GCA_035541395.1 Anaerolineales bacterium | reverse complement strand
TCGGCTTCGACCTCGGCATATTTCTTTTTACCAATCGTCAAGCTCGCGACCATCGAAACGAGGCTCGCGGCCATGGCTGCCGCGTACGCGGCGGCAGAGCCGCCGCCCGGAGCAGGTGTCGGTGCGGCGAGTTCGTCGAGGGAACTCGCGCCAGCTTGAGGTGAGTCGGAGGCGGGCGCGGCATACAATCGCGATTCGAGAATCTGTTCCTTGTCGAATTGATCCAACTGCAAATACCAAACCGCAGAGTCGATCAACGCATCTTGCGGGATGAGTCCAATCAACTCGCTGTGATGAACGCCCACGCCATAACGCGCGGCTTCTTGTCGAATCATCTCGACCGCGCGCTGAATCGGCGTTTGACGAAAATTGGTGAGATTCATCGAAACCTGCGCGCGGCCATCCACGAAGAAGCCGCTCGCTTTCACAAAGTGAAGTCCGCCCGATGAATGACGCACAGCCTTGGCAATCTTTTTGGCGATGTCCACTTCGGTAGTAGTGAGATAAACATTGAACGCGATGAGCGGCTCACGCGCGCCAATTACGGTCGCGCCTGCTTTGCCAACTTTATTCGGACCGAAATCAGGATCGCGCTCCGGCTTGACTCCCATCTCTTCTTTCAAAGCTTCATATTGACCTTTGCGGATATTTTCCAGATTCGTCCGTTCGGGACGAGTAGCCGCCGCTTCATATAAATAGACTGGAATACTGAGTTCGTTCCCGACGCGTTCTCCCAGCCGACGCGCCATCGCGACACAATCTTCCATCGTGACATCACTCAGCGGAACGAACGGGACCACATCCGCCGCGCCGATGCGCGGATGCTCGCCGGTGTGCTTATCGAGGTCGATCAGTTCCGCCGCTGTCTTGATGGCGCGGAACGCGGCCTCCTCCACCGCCGCAGGCGAACCGGCGAGAGTCAACACGGTACGGTTATGGTCGAGGTCAGAGGAACGATCCAGCAGGCGCGCGCCCTCCACGGAAGTGATGGCTGCAACGATCTGGTCGATGACTTCGGGCCGGCGCGCTTCGGAAAAGTTAGGAATACATTCGATGAGTTGGGACATAGGATCTAGATTTTATTATAGTTTGCAGCAATTATAGGCGGTTTTTGTTAACGAGAGTACCTAACATGAGGTGATGGCGTGTCACCCTCCCGAAGGACATCGGGACGATGTGAGCGCTAGCGAAGGGTCTCGGATTTGCTCATTCAGGCAATAAAGCTGGGCACAAGTAGAGATTCTTCGTCGCTTCGCTCCTCAGAATGACATTTTGCTTTGCGGCATTATCACCCCAATGGAATCATGGATTATTGAATGATCGGTTCGGCTATAAAATCTGACATGTTCGCTTCCGGGTACATACGCGAGAATTCGTTTCTTAATTCGCGCTTTATGTCGGCATAAAAATTAGAGTTTTTTCGTAATGCGATTCCATAGTCGAAGGCATCGGGATAATGGATTTTGGATTGAGGGATAAACAACGCCTCGGACATAAGCCATCTGAATTAATTGACAACAATAGACGGGGCTTTTGATCCATCTGCAATTTGCTGATTGTAATTTGACCGAGCATTCTGTATAATTGCTTGTGAATATTTTTACAATCTAAACGGTCGACCTGATTTTCATTGGTCGCTTGAGGAGATATGAGCGAGGCACAACAGATCCAGACGGCCGAGTCGGATGTGGTCATCCCTTTGACACATCCCTATGTTGAGTTCTCTCAGATCAAAGCCGATACAATCTTAAACGGCGTTTTGAATATCAAGTTTCCAAATCAATGTGCCTGGTGTAATAGCAACACAATCATTGGGTGGCGTCCGGTACAAGTATACGAAGCAAATCCACAGTATCGTTCTAAAAGCCAACAGACTTTGATGAAAGGCGCGGCCATGGCCGCAGCTTATGCTTTGGGAGGCAATGTATTAGGCCAAAGCCTGGTTTATTCAGCAATAAAGCCACAGGATGCAGCAAAAATAAAAGGAGTGGCTCTTCACTTTGCAGTCCCCTATTGCACTGAACATGCATCCGCGCCGATAGAGACGGCATTCAGTCTTGTCAATTCACATCTCAGAGTCCGCAGCGCCGAATACGCAAACTCAATACAACAAGCGAACACTGCCGAAGGGAATGGGCTGTATGCGCCAGCTAATCTTGTAGAGGAAATTCGTCAATCGATCACTCCGAGAGTCAAACTATCCACGTATGAACGGGTACGTTGGTATGTTTGGTTTGGCGGAATGGCATTGCTCCTCGTCCTTACAGTGATCAGCATCTTCAGAAAAACCGATTTGGGATTATGTGTAGCTTGCGGTTGGCTGCCGGGCATATTGGTGGGAGTGATATGGGGTGTAGAGACTCTAAGAAAAAGATAGAAATGATTGATGAGCGACAGCAGGAAAACCTGATGAAACCCAAAAGATATTTACAAACACATTTTGTTCATTCATAGAGGAGAGCATTTATGATACAAATCGGTTGTTGCGCAGGAATATTTGGGGGCCTGGTAGTTTTGCTGATTGGTCTTCTCATGCCACAAGTGAAATGCCAGAATTGTGGCTACAAATTGCCTCGTTTTCGGTCTCCCAAGTCTTTCAAGCAGGCTGCAATGGGCGGATGGATTTGTCCGAACTGCGGCGCCGAACTTGACAGAAAAGGCAATGTAATTGGAGGACCATCCGCCGCATCGACTGCCCCAGGCCTGATACTACAAGCGCAAGCGGACCAAACGCCCAAGAAGGTCTGCCCGCGATGCGCTGAAAAGATTCAACTGGACGCGCGGGTTTGCATCCATTGCGGTCAGGAATTCACCGAAGCTGATATCGAGGCTGCCAAACAACAGGTCACAGCAGATGCGGAAGCAGCCAAATTAGCCGCACAAGAAAAGGCAAGTCAAGCACAACAAGATGCGAAGGAAAAGAGTCATCGAACTTGGAATATGATATTCGCCATCAGCGGAGGACTCTTAGCCGCTGCCGGCGGATTGCTCACTATCGCTTTCATCTTTTACTCTTTTTCCAAAGAAGCCGCGGAGGCCGCTCAAACTGGCGGGGCCATGGCCATTATTTCGCCATTTATTTGTAGCGTGCCGATTTTAGGAATTGGGATTGGGTTATTCCTTCTTGGCACGAGGCGTTCTCGTACCTCAACAGCAGAAAGCGATGCCCAGAATTTGAGCTCTTGAAAATCAAGATTCTACTTATCGATATATTGGGGAATGTTATAAATTACAAAATAGAATGTGAGTAAAGGGGCCTAGTTGCTCTTCTATAATCGGATCAGTCGTAATTAGAATTCGATCGTAAAGTGAATTCTAATATTACGCGCGTCAGCGCGCCAAAAAATTTTATCGCATTAAATCAAGACAATAAAACATTTTCAAACCGGTCGAACGCGAATCACGTGCGTTTCCCGTTCTGTGGAATGGTAATAGCGCAGAGTTTGGGTTTCGGGATCAGCTTCATAGCGCCCGTCTGAAACCGTTACTTTATAGCCGTTTGGATATTGATAGGATGGGATAAACAACTCCGTCGCGGCGGTAAGTGCAGTACCATGTCGGAACTCGAAAGCGAAAGTCCGGCGGCGAACATCGAAGGACATGCGCAGCGGCAAGCCAACGGTCGCGCGTGCGTACGGTCGCACCACCGATTCGAGCGCCCGCCCTCCCGAGTTGATGTCCGAGGGATTCTTGCGTTGGTCATTACTATAAATGGATAAATCCTCGTCGTTCCACAAGTCGCCATGTTCGTTCGTGTTATC
>DATKNJ010000001.1:0-2131 GCA_035541395.1 Anaerolineales bacterium | reverse complement strand
CGCGGATCACATTTATCTCGTCAAAAAACAACGCAAGAAGCGCGGCTGGAGCGGCTGCATTACCACCAATCCGAATTGCACGAGCACAGGCCTGACCATCGCTCTCAAAGCGCTCGATGATTCATTCGGCGTGAAAAAAGTTTTCGCGGTTTCGCTGCAAGCGCTTTCGGGCGCGGGCTATCCTGGCGTGCCATCGCTCGACATCACGGACAATGTCATCCCGAATGTTGGTAACGGCGGCGAAGAAGAGAAGGTGGAATGGGAGCCGCGCAAGATGCTCGGCAAACTACGCAACAACAAGATTGATCTGGCGGATATCACATTCAGCGCGCACACCAATCGCGTGGCCGTGATTGATGGACACATCGTCTGCGCGAGTGTGGAGTTGGCGAATCCTGTCGAACCGGAAACTGCTATCGCGGCGATGCGCGCTTACCTCGCCCCCGCGTCGGCGCGTGAACTACCCTCAAGTCCGCGGCCAGCCATCGAGGTCCGCGAAGAAGCGGATCGTCCTCAGCCGCGACTCGACCGATTCACCGGAAAAGGCATGACGACTGTTGTGGGCCGCGTGCGACGCGATCCATTGTTGCATCTTAAGTTCGTGGTGTTATCACACAATACGATTCGCGGTGCGGCTGGCGGATCGATCTATAATGCAGAACTTTTGGTGAACGAAGGATTATTGTGAGAGAACCCTTGACACGAAAAAGTCGCTATGATATAAACCGCCGCTAACAACTTAATACTCGCTCTTATCCAGAGAGGCGGAGGGACCGGCCCTGTGAAGCCTCGGCAACCTGACGAAGGTCAAGGTGCCAATTCCGGCAAATAAGAATAGCGACGGCTATTCGTTATCTGGAAGATGAGAGGATGGTATACGCGTGTGCCTCTTCTTGTACTTCCGGAAGAGGCCATTGATTTTAAATGGCTCTTCTGGAAAAGCGGGTAAATCATATTTCAAGAGGAGCTTATCCAATGTCTGCTTCAGAACATAAGTACGGTTTCGCCACCCGCCAGCTTCACGCGGGATATTCGCCCGATCCCACCACAGGGAGTCGCGCGGTGCCGATCTATCAAACCACAAGTTATCAATTCAAGAACACAGAACATGCCGCCAATTTGTTCGCGCTCAAAGAGTTGGGAAATATTTATACGCGTATCATGAACCCAACCACTGATGTACTCGAACAACGCATCGCTTCGTTGGAAGGCGGCGTGGGAGCAGTGGCATCCAGTTCGGGCCATGCCGCGCAGGCGCAAGCGATCTTCACGTTGTGCAACGCGGGCGATCACATCATTTCATCGAGCCGTTTGTATGGCGGCACGTACAATCAATTCCAATTTACATTTCCAAAGCTTGGAATCGAAGTTACATTCGTTGACCCGACCGATCCGAAAAATTTTGAAAAAGCGATCAAGCCGAATACTAAAATCATTTATGGTGAAACGCTGGGCAATCCAGATATCGCAGTATTTCCATTCGAGGAAGTAGCCGAAATCGCCGAGAAACATAAGCTGGTTTTGTTCATTGATAACACTTTTGCTACACCGTATCTTTTCCGACCGTTTGAATGGGGCGCCAATGTCATTACGCACAGTACCACTAAATTCCTCGGCGGACATGGCACTACCATCGGCGGCGTCATCGTAGATGGCGGCAACTTTGATTGGACAAATAAAAAGTTCGAGAATTTCAACACGCCCGACCCCTCGTATCATGGCTTGGTTTATTCCTCCCTCACGGGCGCGGGACTGCCGCCATTTGCCATCAAAGCGCGCGTGCATGTGCTGCGCGACATCGGCGCGTGCCAATCTCCGTTCAACAGTTGGCAGACTCTACAAGGCATCGAAACTTTGAGTCTGCGCATGGATCGTCATGTGCAGAACGCGCAAGCCGTGGCCGAATTCCTTGAGAAACATCCGAAGGTCAATTCGGTGACTTACCCCGGCTTGAAGAGTCATCCCGATTATGTGCGCGCCAAGAAATATTTCCCGAAAGGCCCGGGCGCGATTTTGGGATTTGGAATCAAAGGCGGTGTGGAAGCGGGAAAGAAGTTCATCGAGAGTCTGCAGCTCTTTAGTCACCTCGCCAACGTCGGCGACGCGAAGAGTCTGGCCATTCATCCTGCCA